>JBJFHW010000018.1:0-6424 GCA_051893965.1 Acutalibacteraceae bacterium | reverse complement strand
ACCACCAAATGTTAACACCCCAGTCATAAAGCTTGATATAAAAGAAAAGCCCGATGTGTTTGTCAGTGACGAAATGAAGTTTTTTAAAATGGTGAAAGCGGCTTTTGCCATGAGAAGAAAAACGGCGCTCAATGCTATCAGCGCGGGAATGGGAATGGAAAAAGAAAAGGTTGCAAACGCAATTGAAAAAAGCGGATTTGATCTGAACATCAGAGCCGAAAAGATGACGCTCGAAGAACTTGCAAGGCTGTGCGAAAACCTTGAATAAGCGGCAGAATTTTATATTATAAAGTTTTGAAAAACAGCCTAGCAATCTTCCGAAAGAAAAGTTCACGGTTTAACGCATGAAAGCTTTATGCATTTTGACTTAAAAATTACAAAAGCTATGTTTATGAATACGAAAAATCATCTGTAAAGGTAAAAGCTTTACAGATGATTTTTTCTGTGTAAAGCTGTTTTCTTGTTATGTTGAAAACTGTGTTAAAAAAGTGGAAAACTTTAAGTTTTCAACATCATAATTATAAATGACAAATAAAACAGCGAAAAATTGTAAAGTTTTCAACTTTACTAACATAGTTTTCAACGCAGGAGATGAGGATTATTCATTATTCACCCAAAAATGTATATACATTTTTCATGAATTTAAAATGAATAAAACTTCATTGTGTGAAAGAGATCGGAATATTTGCTTTTAGCTTCATTATTTTGAATTGACTTTAAGCGGATATAAAGCTATAATAAATATATTATGGGTGCAGGCTTTTCATAAAGATAAAGCGACTGCCCGGTGAGAAAATATGGAGGTTAAAAACATGAAGCATCAGGATATTCTTGATAAAATGACTCTTGAAGAAAAAGCAAGCCTTTGTTCCGGAAAAGATTTCTGGCATCTGAAAGGAATTGAAAGACTGGGACTGAAAGAAATTATGATTACCGACGGCCCGCACGGACTGAGAAAGCAAAATCCGGACGGCAAAGGCTCAAGCCTGGAAAATTCTGTCCCGACAACCTGTTTCCCGACTGCGGCAACAACCGCCTGCTCATGGGATCCGGAGCTTCTTTATGAAATGGGTCAGGCAATGGGTGAGGAATGTCTTGCCGAAAAAGTCAGCGTCATTCTCGGACCGGGCGCTAACATGAAGCGTTCTCCGCTTTGCGGAAGAAACTTTGAATATTTTTCCGAAGATCCGGTTCTTGCCGGTGAAATGGCTGCCGGTCTGATAAACGGTGTTCAGTCAAAAAATGTCGGAACATCGCTCAAACATTTTGCCGCAAATAATCAGGAAAAGCGCAGAATGACCGTCAGCACGGTTGCCGATGAAAGAACGCTTCGCGAAATTTATCTGACCGCTTTTGAAATTGCCGTAAAGAAAGGCAAACCCTGGACGGTTATGAATGCGTATAACAAAATCAACGGAATTTATTGCTCGGACAACGGTATGCTTCAGCAAATTATTCTGCGCGATGAATGGGGCTTTGACGGCATTGTAATGACAGACTGGGGTGCCGCAAATGACCGTGTTCGCGGAATTGTTGCGGGTAATGATCTTGAAATGCCTTCTTCCGGCGGACTGAATGACGAAAAAATCTGTCAGGCGGTCAGAAGAGGAGATCTGAGTATTGAAATTCTTGATAAGAGAGTGGACGCGCTGGTTGACCTTATCTTAAAATCGCAGGAGGCTCTTTGCGACTTTGAATATGACAAAAAAGCACACCATGCGCTTGCAAGAAAAGTCGGCTCGCAGTCAATGGTGCTTCTCAAAAACGAAGAAAACATTCTTCCGCTTAAAAAGGATCAGAAAATTGCCGTTATCGGCGAAATGGCACGATCTCCGAGGTATCAGGGCGCAGGAAGCTCACAAATCAATCCGACCGAAATTTCAGATGCGTTTGACGAACTGATCAAAGCAGGCTTCAATCCGCTTTATGCACCCGGCTATGACAAGAGCCGAGATGTGGTTTCTCAGACGCTCATCAATGACGCCTGCAATGCTGCCAAAAAGGCCGATATAGTGCTTTTGTTCATCGGTCTTACCGAATGTTATGAATCCGAGGGCTTTGACAGAACGCACATGGATTTGCCCGTGTCACACAATAAGCTTGCTCAGGAAATTTTGAAGGTTAACAAAAATGTTGTTGTTGTTCTTTCGGGCGGAGCACCGGTTACCATGCCGTGGATTGACGATGTCAAGGCGGTTCTTAATGCTTATCTCGGCGGTCAGGCAAGCGGTGAAGCGATTGTCGACATTCTTTCCGGCAAAGTCAATCCGAGCGGCAAGCTTGCCGAAACTTATCCGCTTTCGCTTGACAATACGCCGTGCAGAAAATATTTCCCCGGCAACCTGAAAACGGTTGAATACAGGGAAAGCGTATATATCGGTTACAGATATTACGACACTGCAATGAAAGACGTTCTTTTCCCGTTCGGCTTCGGTCTTTCCTACACAACCTTTGAATATTCCGCACTGAAACTGAGCAAAAAGAAAATCAAAGATACCGACACGCTGACGGTTTCCTATAAGGTCAAAAACACCGGAAGCGTTGCCGGAAGCGAAATTTCGCAGGTTTATGTCAGCGATGTTGAAAGCACCATTTACCGACCTGTTAAAGAACTCAAAGGCTTTGCCAAAACTTATCTTGAACCCGGTGAAGAAAAAACCGTTGAAATCACGCTTGATAAAAGAGCCTTTGCCTATTACAATGTCAAAATCGGCGACTGGCATGTTGAAAGCGGCGAATTTGACATTCTTGTCGGCGCTTCAAGCCGCGACATCAGATTGGAGGGCAAGGTAACCGTGACAAGCACGCAGGAAAATGTTACCGTTCCCGATTACCGCGAAAGTGCGCCGGATTATTATACGGCCGATGTTGCCCACATTTCCGACAGTGAATTTGAAAGTGTTCTCGGTTTTGAGATTCCTCCCAAAGAACACAACAGAGAAGAGGAACTGACGCTTTTGAACAGCCTGGAAGACGCCAAATACACCACATGGGGCGGCAGAGTTTATGCAATGGTTGACAAGGCCATTTCTCTTGCGGTCAAAGGTGACAGCGGCACGGCCGGAATGGTCAGAGCCATGGCGGTTGAGATTCCCATCAGAAACTTTGTAACCATGAGCGGCGGTGTTTTCTCGCCTGAAATGGCAGAAGGTCTGCTTTTGATTCTCAACGATAAAGCACCTGCAAGAGGACTCGGCAAAATTGTTTCGGGACTTGTCGGCGCCATTAAAAATCTTCCCGGACTTCTTAAATCAATATAAGTTTTTAAACGGTTAAGCAGACGGGAGTTGTATCGCGTTCGATTCTCGTCTGCTTAAGAGAAAGGGAAGAAATGAAAATATGAAGAAATCAAAAAAAATCATCATTAGCGTTTTGTGCGTTCTTCTTGCGGTCATTCTTGCAGGCACGGCAACCGTGTTTTGCTATTATCCGCACTATCTGATTAACAAGAAAAGTATAACCGTAAGCGATAATTCACAGCCCGGAGAAATCAAGGTGATGAGCAGTAATCTTCGCTGTTTTGCCTTGGAGGATTTAGGAAAGAAAAGCTGGTTTTACCGCGCGGATTTAATTATCAAAAACATTGAAAAAGAAGCTCCCGATGTAATCGGTTTTCAGGAATGTACCAAACTGCATTATTCCTATCTTTGTGATACGCTTGAGGGCTATGACAGCATACTCACCTATCGCGACGAAACGGCTTTTTCAGAGGGCTGCCCGATTTTTTACAGAAGCAGTAAATATGAACTGATTGACAAAAACTCATTCTGGCTTTCCGAAACGCCCGAACAAATGAGCAAGGACTGGGGCGCGGCGTGTTACCGCATTTGCAGCTATGTAATTTTAAAGGACAAGGAAACCGAAAAGCAGTTTGTCATTTTCAATACCCATCTTGACCATGTCAGTGATGAAGCAAGAATAAAGGGTATCGGCGTCATTCTTGAAAAAATCAAGCAGTTCGGTTCGCTTCCGTCCATGATTATGGGTGATTTTAATGCCGAGGAGGACAGCGAAACTTATAAAAGCGCAACGGAAAATTTCCTTGATGCAAAATATCAGACAAAAAACACCATGACAAGCTGCACTTATCAGAATTTCGGTCAGGCTCTTGACAGAAACTGCATTGATTACCTGATGATTTCCAAAAAAGGCTTCACCGTCAATTCCTATAAGGTTGTCACAGACACCTATGACGGCGTTTATCCGAGCGATCATTTCCCGCTTAGTGTCAGTCTGACGCTTTCATAAGTATATGGAAAGCATATAAAAATAAAAACTGCTTTTTCGCCGCAGGTTTATAAGATGAATCTTCTTATGAAACCTGCGGCGTTTTGCAGTCATTAATATTGAACTTACAATATCATTAAAGTCTTTTCAGCGCATAACATTCATCGCACATTTTAGCCACATCGCCTGAATGGCTGACCAGAATGACACATTTACCGTTATTGGCAAGACCTCTGAAAATTTGCATAATTTCGTTTTGTGTTTCACTGTCGAGATTTCCCGTCGGTTCGTCGGCGAGAATAATCTGCGGATTGTGAGAAAGCGCTCTTGCAATGGCAACACGCTGCATTTGTCCGCCGGAAAGCTTGAGTACGCGCCTGTTTGCTTCGTCCTCACTCAGTCCGACGCTTTTAAGAAGCTCAAGTGCTTTTGCTTTTTTGTTTTTTTCTTTGACAGACGCAATATCCATGGACAAAACAACATTTTCAAGGGCGGTAAATTTTGTAATCAGATTAAAGCTTTGAAAAATTACGCCGATATATTTGCTTCTGAATTTATATTTGTCAATGTTTTTAATGTCGTTTCCGTTATAATAGATACTTCCCGAAGAGGGACTTGCCAAACCGGAAAGAATGGAAAGCAGGGTGGTTTTTCCTGCGCCGGAGCGGCCGATTATGCAATACATTTTTCCCTCTTCAAATTCATATGAAATATCTTTGAGAACCTGCTTCTGACCATAGGAAAAGCAGATTTTATCCAGTGTTAAAACAGCCATAATTTCCTCCTTAGTCTCTGTTTGCAAGAATTTTCAGCGGATCATAACGCATCACGAACAAAAGTGACACGCCGCCGGAAAGAAGAACCAATGCAAGCGCAATGGCAATCAGTTCAAGAAGAACCGTAAGATTCATCGCAGAGCTGACCTCGGTAACATAGCTTGTCTGGCTTTGACCGAAAAGCCCCGCAAGTTTTCCGGAAGAGGTTTTTCCGCCTGCAGTTTCGGCAGACAGATTTTCCTGACCTCTTCCGAAGTTTTCCTGAACCTGAGCAGAGGATTCCAAGTTTTCCTGAACCTGATTTTCAAGCAGAGCGTTCGTGACGGGAACAGAACTGATACCGCCCACGGCTGCACCGATGATAACGGCAATTAAAGTGACAATCAGTGTTTCGCAAATAAACTGCAAAGCAACCTTTCCTTTTTTCATGCCCATGGCAGTCAGAACACCGATTTCATATTTGCGCTCACGCACGGTGAAAATGTTGAGCACAACAAGAATAACTGCACCGATGACCAGAATTACAATCAGAAAATAGCCTGCCATTGTGCTTAATGAATTGAGCGGAGTAAGACTTGCTTCATATGCATTAAGATCAGACGACGAAACCGTGTATTTTTCGTCAAGTCCCATATCTCTGACTTCGGTTTCAAAAGAGTTATATGCGTCAGCATCGGCAAAAACATATGTACCCGAAAGAGAAGAACTGATTGCTGTGCCGGCTTCTTCATCGGTTTCGGCTTCTGTGTCAAGCGCAGATTCTTCAATGATTTTTTCAAGCGTTGCATAACTTGTGTAAATTTTGTTTGCCGGGTCATTGGAAGCGGCGCTCATCGGAGAAAAGGAAGATTCGTTTGAAGATGAATCGGTAAAGATTCCGACCACCTTGAGCTTATAGGTTTCATCTTCATTGTTGGGATTTGAAATATTTATGCTGTCACCGACGGACAGATCGTTATATTTGGCAAGCTCGCTTGAAATGATGCAGGTGCTATTGTTTTCACCCTGCTGAAATACCTCGCCGTCTGTTACGGTGATTGTTCCGTCTTTAAACGCCGTCATCGCGTTTTCATTGCTGTAGCCGGTTATGCTGAAATCGCTTTGACTGAAACCGCCTTTCATTTTGCCCATGTTGTTTTGTGGCATTTCTGCGCCTGCTGAGGGCTGTGCTTCATTTTGCTGTTCGGTCTGCGTTTCACTTTCAATTTGCGATGAAACAGGTTCAAAATCATCTGTACCGTTCACGGAAGCCGTCAGTGTATAATAAAAATCCTTGACGGACGGCGCTTCGGCATATTTCTGATATTCTTCAAGGGTAAGCGATGATGCTTCGTTCATCATTTGTTTGAACTGCGAACGGTCAAAGCTTTGGTTTTCACCGCTTTCGCTACTTTGCGAACCGAGCTCTTTTATTGCCGATT
>JBJFHW010000017.1:0-6448 GCA_051893965.1 Acutalibacteraceae bacterium | reverse complement strand
ATCAACTCCGGTGAAGTTTTCTAATTTTGTAACACATCATTGACAAACCTACAAATCGGGTAAAACATTTTGTAACTATCTCTGCGTTGTAAATAGATGTGACCCATTTTCCTTAAAAAATAAAGTCAAGATATAGTATAATGGTTTTTGAACACCTTTTGAGTGGAGCATAGCAAAACGAAAAAATCGTTCAAAAACGGCGTCGCCTGCGCCGCAAGCTTCTCGGCGAGAAGCTGAACAAAACCTTTTCTTCCAAGTTTCCTCATTGACTTGTTATTGCTCCAAACCCGATTTTCACCGGACTTGTTAAAATGTTAATTGTGTTGTATGAGTTAAAATTATTTGAAAATCACGGCGTGTAAGTTGTTCCGTCGCTGAATAAATTTTTACGCATCTTTATCCATTAAAGAAACACACCGGTCACAAAAATCTCGATTCCGATAAAAATTAAAATTGCACCGCCCAAAACGGATGCTTTGTTTGCAAGCTTTGTGCCGAACTTCTTTCCGATGAAAAGTCCGGACAAACAGATGATGAAAGTTACCGCAGCAATAATCAGAGAACAGACCAGCGCCATAACGAAGCCGTAATCGGAAATCGTAAAGCCGACTGACAAGGCATCAATTGATGTTGCGATGCCCTGAAGCAAAAGTGCCGCAACCCCCACACCTCTTTTTTCTTCTTCTTTTTCTCCGTTTTTGTGTTTTATGCCTTCAATCAGCATTTTACCGCCGATGAACAGCAGCAGAATGAGCGCAATCCACGGAATAAGCGTTTCAAAAAATTGAAAATATTGAACAATTGTATGAACGCAAACCCAGCCTATCATTGGCATTAACGCCTGAAAGAAGGCAAACACTCCTGCAATACCACACATTTTTTGCTTTTTCATGGCAGTTTCATTCATACCGTTGGCAAGTGAAACTGAAAAAGCGTCCATGGCAAGTCCCACACCCAACAGCGCACTGTTAAAGAAAAACATAAAAGTCCATTTCATTTTTACTTCCTCCTGAAGATGAAAAAAATAAAACCCAAGCACAGCAATAAGCTATACTTGAGTTTGAAACGCCGTAAAATGAGCGGACTGCATGCATAGCCTGACTATACATGAGTCTCGCAATTTAAAACAAGCCAGGCTGCAAAATGCATAACCAGTGTGTTGACTTGCTACACCGCGGTGCTTGCTACTCCCTCATAAGGTTTGGCCTATGATACACCCTTTAAAAGAATTTGTCAAGGCTTTTTTACCGGATTTAAAAAGTATAATAAATGGAATTTCATGCCGAATGAATCTCTTTGACAAAATAAAAAACAGCCGCCATTTCGGACGGCTGAAAATTTTAATGTTAAAGCTTATTCACTCTTTTTTGCTTCTTTTTTTCCTTTCGGCTCTTTGTCGAGGTCAATCATTTTCATTTTTGAAGCTCTTTGTCCCCATGCGTTTGCCCAGCTTTCACAATAAAGCTTATAATAGGAAACATTGTTCTTTTTGCGGTAACCCTCAAAAAAGTTGCACCAGATTGCAGAGGGCAGAGCAATCACAATATAATAAAGCGGACCGAGCAAAAGGCACTGCCAGGTGTGGCCGTATTCGTGAATACGGGTATTATAGGTCCATTTTTTTCTCGGGTGCTGTTCTTTCATAAAAATGAAAAGTCCGAGAGAAAGTCCGCCTGCATTCCATGGCAGATAGGTGATGAACGCATAGCCGAAACGCTGATAGCGGCGGCCTTTGATTTTTGTGCAGATCAGAAATATGATGCCGCCGATAAGGTTAACGGGAAGTCCCCATGTCCACTGCACAAGATAGAAAAGGAATTTCAAAAAGTCATTTTTAAAGTTCTTCTCTTTCTTCGGCGGTTCTTTTTGTGTGATGTCAATTTTTGTTTCCATTTGTATACTCCTTCTTCAGGCTTTCGCCTTATTTTTCTGCATTTTCAAGCGCTTTCTTTTCTTCTTCTTTTTCAAGAAGAATCAGATACTCACCGTCTTCGTTTTGATCGAGTGTGTGAATTTCATCGCTTTCGTTGTCTTTTCCAAGCCAGGTGTTTTCCAGCTTCTGACCGGAAACAAGTTCAATTCTTTCTTTTTGCTCATCGGTGAGCGTGACCGTTCCGTATTTGTGCTTCACGGCAACGGCGGCCCGGATCATGGTGTGGTCGTCCTTTGTCATCTGAAAACGCTTGAGAAGAACAAGGGCAATCACGGCGGCGACAATCGGAATGACCGCAACGCAGATTCGAACGCCGAGCACGGCCGAGCTTGTTTGCTGATACATCTGATTGGTTGCCGCTTCATATTCTTTTACGGTATCGCCGGTGACAAGACCGAAATCCTGCAAAATGAAGCTGACGATTGCCGCCATAACACCGCTGATGCTTTTTTTGATCAGGGTGCTGAACGTTGAAATGACACCTTCGCGGCGGCGGCCGGTAATCAGTTCGTCAACATCGGTCAGATCGGGGAAAACATTGGTTGAAACAAAGCCGAGACCGGACATTCCGAACGGATAAAGCAGCATACTTAGCATCATAAGCACGCTCCAGATAACGGAAGCAGCACCGCCTTTGCTCGACTGCATGAAAAGACCGATGGCAAGACCGGCAACCATAAGCGGAGTGACAATGTTGCCGCAGCGCTTTTTGCCGAATTTCATTGTCAAAGCATAATTGAGCGGAAAAGCGGCGGCTTCCGCAACGCCTGCAACGGCATTATAAAGCGCATATTTGCTGTATTGATTGGCAAGATATTTAATGTAATATACCTTTGAATTTGAATAAAATCCGGTTGAAAACTGATAAGCCAGCGACATGAAGAAATATTGCCTGAAAGATTTATTCTTGAACACAAGGGCATATTCACGAAAAACATATTTGACGTCGAGCTTTTCAACTTCGTTGTTAAGAGAGGACGGTTCTTTTGTTGTTTTATAAGTAAGGAAAACCGCAATGCTGTAAAACAGTGAGAGAACAAGTCCGATAACCAGGAAAGGTGTTTTAGACTGAGAAGAAAGGTCGTCTGACGAACCGAAAAGAGCTAATATTAAAACAACAATGCCGAACGAGGGAACCATGCCGGCGGAATTGAAAAGATAACCCATGGAATTATATTGGGTGCGAAGGTCATATTCCGGCGCAAGTTCGGGAAGCATAGCGGTATGCGGCACACTGATGATGGTATATGCGGTTTTATAAAGCATATAGACCAGAATAAAATAAATCATTGCGCCGGTTGAGCTTTGTTTTGCGTTGATTCCGAACGAGTTCCATAAAAGTGAATAAGAAACGAACAAAACGGGAATTCCCCAAAGCAAATATCTTCTGTGTTTTCCCTGCTTTGAACGCGTTCGGTCGGTAATGATTCCCATCACCGGGTCTGTGACGGCGTCCCAGATGGTGGCAACCATGACAACAATTCCCGCTTGCTTTAAAGTGATGTTTACAACATCTGTCAGGAAGATTGTGAAATACATGCTGATGATGTAGCCGGCACCGCCCATAAACATGTTTGCATAGCTGTAATTCATCATCGGCAAAATTGCCGTTTTAAAATCGCCTTTTACTCCGATGGCTCTTTTTACCTTTTCGCCGAAAGGTTCACCGGAACTTTTTTTGTTTTTCCCCATAAACTTCATTTAACCGTTTCAACGGTTAAGCCCCTTTCATAAAAAATGATGTCTGATAAAAAATGAACAAACAAAAAATAAATCTTTTTGCCGCTGACAGTCAGCGGTTGTTTAAATTTTAACACGGCAGCGTATTGAAGTCAAGAAACTTTCACAGTTTGTTTGCTTAAACAGGATAAACGACATTTTTTTGCGCATAATACAGATGAACGCTTTTGTGCGTTCAGGTAAACGAAAGATCGTTTGCTCAAAACTTTGCAAAGGAGAGAAACACAATGTCAAAAAATAATCAGCAAAACCAGAACAACCGCAATCAGCAGAACCAGCAGAACCAGAATAACCAGCAGAATCAGAACAATCAACAGAAAAACCAGAACAAGAACCAGAACAACAAAAACAACAACGAAAACGAACAGTTCTGATTTTTCTCAAATGAATCGAACAGCCGCTCTGTTTTTATGACGCAGGGCGGCTGTTTGACTTGAAAGAGTGAATCTGTTATAATATTAAAAATATTTATAACAGTTTAAAGGCTGATTGATATGAAATTTGATTTTCTTGATCATATAACTGCTCCCAAAAAAGCAGATCCGAAACAGGTTCGCAAAAAGCAGATTAAAAGCAGAAACATACATATAAGTATGAAAACCGTTATAAGCGTGTTTGCTGTTTTCATTGTTTTGCTGACCTTGGTTTCGGTTTATACCGTTGCAAAAGAGCGCTCGGATAAACAGCAGACGCAGCAATCCGAACAAAGCACAGGGGAAAGCGCCGAGCAAGCCTATCTTGACACAGCTTCCACTTCCGAGCAAAGCGAAGTCAGCTTCAGAGGAAACCTTCTTGTCGGCTTCACCCGCGAGGACACAAAGGGATTGAGACTTCTTGCCGTGATTGCGGCAGATTCCGAAAGCGCTTCGGGAATTAAAATTTCTTATATTCCCGTTGATTTTGTCTGCAATGCAAACAATCATGAAACGGACATGAAAGGACATCTTGAAAACGGAGGAATCACAGAGCTTTTGTGGGCGGTTGAAAGCGCTTACGGAATTGATGTTTCAAGATATATTTATTGTGATGAGGAAGATTTTGTTGACATCATGAAATATGTCGGCGAAATTCCGGTCATGGTTGAAAAAGATGTGAATTATTCCTATAACGGCATCAACTTTATCATTGAAGAGGGCACACAGCAGTTCACCGCCGATATGTTCCTTAAATATTTCATTTATCTTTGCGATACCTATGATGAAAACACCCTGAAGCTTACGGAAATGCTGATGCTTTTTGCAAAAAATCTCATCAGCTTTGACGGCGGCAAAACACCCGAAAGCACTTATGATAAGCTGGTAAATTATGTGATAACCGATATATCGGCAATGGATATTTCAAATTACTCGCCGGCTTTAAGTGCAATAATCAAAGACGGCGGACTTGAAAATGCCGAAATCGTTTCCAATGCTTCCGATTTTTTGCAGACTTCGCAAAGCAGTGAATAGGCAAACTTTCATCTGGCAGGCCAAGCCTGCAGTGATTACGCGGGGCAGAAAATTGCAATCCTTAAAATTTCGCCGCGGCGGAAAGTCAGTGTAAAAATGATTAAAGTTTTTTGCCAAGCTTTTTTACAAAAAAGCTTGTGGGGTCAAAGGGCAAAGCCCATTGTCGGCGGGCACCGCCCGCATGCTCACGCGGGTTTTAAAGTTGTAATCTTCAAAATTACACCGCGACATGAGTAAACACTATAATTGAAAATGGCGAAATCCTGATGCTTTCAAATAGCGCAGGAAGGTAGGATAAACAGTCCGGTGGACTGTTTATCCGTAGGAAACCCTCGCCGGGGGTCCTGATTGACGGTAAAACCGTCAATAAAATCTGCCCGATAATCTATAATTACAACATCAAACAATAAAAAATCATTTCATGCGGCATAGCTCAAAAAGGGCTGTGCCGATTTTTTCTTTTTCGACCGAAACGGGGCAAAAACTTGGTTAATAAGTGATAAAATGCACAAAGTATGTGCATAAAAATTATGATGCTTGTAACAAAAACAACAAAGGACTTGTTTTTTTATTTAATGAGTGGTATGATTTAAATAATATAGGATAACTATAATCAAGTTATTGATTTTTATGAACGGACGGTGCAATTATGGCTGAAAAAAAGAAAACGGACGATAATGTTGCTTTATATTTTTTTCATCAGGGCAGAGATACGAAAGCTTATGATTATATGGGCTCACACAGGATTGACGGTACGGACGATACCGTTTTCAGAGTGTGGGCTCCGCATGCAAAAAGCGTCAGCATAACAGGCGATTTCAATAACTGGGATAAAGACGCCGCTCCGATGAAAAAACTTTCCGACGGTGAAACATGGGAGGGCGTTGTTCCGGCGGTCAAGGTTTATGATAATTATAAATACCGTATTGTCTGCAATGACGGCAGGGTTATCGACAAGGCGGATCCCTATGCTTTTCATGCCGAAACAAGACCGGGAACCGCTTCAAAGTTCTATGATATTTCCGGCTATGAATGGCATGACGGCGAATGGCTTGCAAAAAGAAAGAAAACCGACCTTTATTGCTCGCCGATGAACATTTATGAAGTGCATGCAGGCTCATGGAAAATGCACGATGACGGCAATCCCTATTCCTACCGTGACCTTGCAAGAGAGCTTGTTCCCTATGTCAAAGAAATGGGTTATACCCACATTGAACTGATGCCCGTTTCGGAGTTTCCGTTTGACGGCTCATGGGGCTATCAGGTCACCGGCTATTTTGCTGCAACCTCCCGCTTCGGAACGCCGCATGATTTTATGTATTTTGTT
>JBJFHW010000016.1:0-6456 GCA_051893965.1 Acutalibacteraceae bacterium | reverse complement strand
TGAGCGACACAGCAAAGAACTATCTTTTATCGGCCGGATCAACCGGTGATACGCCTTTTGAACGGCTGCAAAAACTCAACCCTCAATCTGTTGCGTTTTTCAAAAGCCGTGGTATAGATTTGTCAAGTGAACCCTTGGAAATAGCAGTTTGTGCGCAGCATATCAACGGCGGCGCCGATGTGGATATTCATTGGCAAACAAGCGTTAAAAATCTATTTGCGATCGGTGAAGCGGCAGGCACTTTCGGACTTTACAGGCCTGATGGCTCGGCACTAAACAGCGCACAGGTGGGCGCACTCCGTGCGGCAGAGTATATCAGTCATAATGATGCTTCTTTTATCGGTGAAAGCAGTATTGAAAATGCGTTGCAGAAGGAAAAGGAATACATTTCCCGGTGTCTTAAAAGCGCAAATATGCAAACAGATTTTTCAGCCGATATGAGCCTTTATGCCGCCGAAAGCAGAAATCTTGACGAAATTGCAAGACTGAAAGACCAACTGCAAAAGCAATGCGAACTGAACGATTTCAATTTATGTGATGAAAACTATTTATCGGTCTTGAAGTTGTACCGATACAAAGACACATTGAAAACGCAGCTTCTGCTTTGCCGGGTCTTTTGCGATATTCTGCCGAAAACGGGTAATCGCGGCGGAGCAATTTGCACACAAAACGGCGTTGAAATAAAGGAAAACGAGTTTTACCGTAATTTTACGGTGGTAACCGAAAAAGGTAATTGCGATTTTGTTCCCGTTCGGGAATTGCCGGAGACGGAATACAGCTTCGAAAAAGAATGGAACCGTTTTAATGAAGAAAGAGGGATAAGTCTTGGCTGAAAAGAAAAGAGCAATCATACTCACATCGCAGGAACACGACGCAAACCGTGTTTATGACAGCAGTGTTTTGTCGGGATTAAAAGACCGTTACGATTTATTTGAAACGGTGATTTACAAAAAGAATATAGGCAGTTATCTTGAACAAGCCCAAAATGCGCAGTATATTTTCTCGACCTGGGGCATGGAGCATTTCAGTGCGGAGGAAATCAAAACATATTTTCCGAAAGCGGAATGTCTTTTCTATGCCGCAGGCTCTGTTCAGCATTTTGCAAAGGAATTTTTAGATTGTAATATCCGTGTGTTCAGCGCATGGCAAGCCAACGCCGTTCCCGTTGCCGAATATACCTATGCGCAGATTCTGCTTGCGCTGAAAGGTTTTTATCGTGCGGCGAAAAGATCTCGTTTTTCGTATTATCCGTCGGCAAAGTATGCCGGAAACTGTGGCGGTGTTTATAATGCAAAGATAGGCATAATAGGTGTCGGCTGTATCGGTCGTGCTGTTGCCGAAAAATTAAAAGCAAATGATGTTGAGGTCTATTATTATGACCCTTATCTGCCGGAAGAAGCCGCCGAAAAGCTGAACATTCAGCCGGCAAGTCTTGAAGAAATCTTTAAGAATTGTGATGTCATCACCAACCACCTTGCAAACAAGGAAGAACTGACCGGTGTATTAAGCGGCAGGCTTTTTGACAGTATGAAGCCCTACGCCGTTTTTATCAACACGGGCCGAGGCAGACAGGTGGACGAAAAAGGCCTGGTGAAAGCGATGAAAAAGGTAAAAACAAGAACCGCCCTTCTTGATGTTCTTGTTCATGAGCCGCTGAAGCCGTTTTCACAAATCGCACGGTGCAAAAACATCATCGTCACACCGCATATCGCCGGCAGTCTCGGCAGAGAGGTTGTGAGAATGGCAAAATATATGGCGGACGATGCGCAAAGACTCGACAACGGTGAAGCGCCTTTGTATGAGGTGACTTCGGAAATGCTCAGAACAATGGCATGAGGTGTTTTTTATGCAGAATATCGGATTCACAACCGTAACTTTCCGTAAAAAAAGCAGGCGTGAAGTCTGCGAAATTGCACGAAAAAACGATATAAAATATATCGAATGGGGCGGCGATGTTCATTTGCCTCCCAATGACCCGACTGCACTCAATGAGGTTATTTCTTTACAAAATGAGTTCGGGTTATCAGCGGTTTCTTACGGCTCGTATTACCGCTTGGGTGCAGAGGATTACGCTTTGTGGGAAAGCATTACCGAAACGGCATCAAAAATCGGCGCAAAAATCATAAGAATCTGGCAGGGCGACAGTGCTTCTGAAAATGTGAGCAACGAAAAACTTTCGGCAATGGTAAATGAAACAAAAACACTTGCCGACATTGCAGCGAAAAAGGGTCTTACCGTTGCCTTTGAATTTCACAACGGCACGAACAATGACAACGGAAAAAGTGCCTTGGAATTCCTCAAAACAGTTGGCAAGCCGAATGTAAAAACCTATTGGCAACCCTTTTCAACAAAAGACGATATCAACAATCTGAAAGCGGTTTTGCCCTATCTTGTCTGTGTTCATATTTTTGAATGGGACGAAAAAGGAAAGCGTTATTCTCTCAAGCACGGCAGAAAAAAATGGACTGAATTTTTTAGAATCATTGAAAAAAGCCATTCAAATCCTTATATGATTATGGAATTTGTAAAGGGTGACAGCAGACATCGGTTTGCAAAGGATGTGAAAACACTTGCTCGTATTCTGACAGAAGCAACAGGTATATAGGAGATAACAGGCATGAATGAAGAATTGAAAAGCATCGCTGATTTTTGTAAAGAGAATTGGCAGGAATACTGCGTTTTTACGATAAAAACCGCCGACAGAGTATGTGAAAACCGCTTTCTTTTTGATTCCCCAAGGGATATGGAGCGAACGGAAAACGAGGTTGACTTCGGCGAAAGAATCAACTGGTATTATAAGCTGAACGGCGACGAGGAATTCATGTTTCAGCTCAACCGCCACGGGTATTTAGTCCAACTCGGTCAGGCGTATTATCTGACCGGAGACGAAAAATATCTGCGGCATTTTGTCAGAATTATGGAAGATTGGCTTGATACCGTCCCCTGTGATTATAAGAACAACAGCCCTTGGCGTTCTCTTGAAACAGGAATGAGGGGTGATAAATGGCTGAAAGCCTTTCGTTATATTGAGGGTACGGAGTATTTTTCAAAGGAATTAAAGGAAAAAATCCACAAGTCCCTTTTAACCCATATTGAACTGCTGAAAAAAGCACATTCGGGCTTTCAAAAGGGCAGTAATTGGGGCATCATTCAGGACGGCGGACTGTTTCATATAGGCGTTTATTTTAATGATAAAGACATCATTGACCTTGCGCTTAAACGCTTGAATCAGGAAACAGATTTACAGATTATGTCCGACGGATTTCAATGGGAGCAGTCAAGTAATTATCATAATGAGGTTTTGTTGATTTTGCTTGATGTTCTGATTGATGCCGGGCAAAACAATATCGCTGTTCCTGACAGCCTGATAAAAAAGATTGAAAAAATGGCAGAGGCAGCTTTAAAAACCGTGAAACCAAACGGGCATAATCCTCTTTTCGGCGACAGCGATGATACGGATATAAGGGATATTATGAGCCGATGTGCGCTTGTGTTCGGCAGAGGAGATTTCAAGTATTACGGATTCGATAGCCTTGACTTCAACACCGTATGGCTGACAGGCGCTGAAAGCATTGAAAAATACGGTAAAATTGACAGGCAACCGCCGTCATTCAACAACGCCTTTCTTACCGACAGCGGAAACTATATTTTAAGAGAAAATCAGACGCACACTTCAAATTATCTTTGCTTTCATAACGGTTATACCGGTGGCGGACACGCACACGCCGACAAGCTCCATTTCGATTTGATGATTAAGGGCAGAGATGTTCTCGTTGACGCCGGCAGATATACTTATCTCAACAATGCGAAAAGAAGATACATAAAAAGTCCCAAAGCACACAATGTCTGTTTGATTGATAACAGACAGTATCTGCAAGTGACCAACCAATGGGGTGTAAAAAATCCTGCACTTGCCGTACAGTACCCCTGCTTTGATGACGAATATTGCACTCTCATCGGCGGCGCACATCTCGGCTATCTGAAATCAAGAAATGCTTCTGTTGAAAGAAAAATTCTTTACATCAAGTCCGATATTTATGTGATAATTGACAGCTTCAAGGCAAAGTTTTTCCATACATATCAACAGTATTTTCACTTTGCGTCCACAGGTGAGATAACGATTAACGGTTACTCTGCGGACTTTAACGACGGTGTTGTAAAGGCAAAGCTGCATTTTCTTACACCTAATGTAAAAATAAAAAAAGAGGAGTCGATTTACTCCTCAAATTACAATGCTGTTTGCGATAATGATTGTGTGAAAGCAAGCTTTTCCGCCTTTGGGAACACCTGCGCAATAACCGTGATTTACGGAAATACAGCAGAAAATTTTAAGCCCTATGAGGTGAGCTTTGAACCGACAAAAGCCGCAAGAAGTGAGAAAATGCTGCCGTTTTCCAAGGCGCAGGGCGTCGTGATCAAAACGCCGGAAAAAGAATATACGGTTTGCCTTGCATCGGAAGAACTGAAAGAACCTTTCGGTTGTAACGAAAAAATCGGTTCGGGGAGCATCAGTGTGTTTGAAAATAATAAAATGATTTTTAACAAGTGGTAAGTAGAATCCGTATGAAGAAAAAAGCGAGGAAGATTCCTATGATTGCATTGATTTTATGTGTCGTTTTTGTCATGGCACTTGCCGGAACATTTGTCGGCGCTTATGTACGGGGAGGAATCGACCGATTTCCTCTTCCGGACGGATTTTCACAGGGACTTGCGCAGATTGACAGCGAGAAAGAAACCAACGAAGTTCGAATTATGACTTCGAATCTGCTTGTACACTACAAAAGCTGGGGCGGAACCGATGCCAATCCGAGAGCAAAAATGTTCGTTGAGATGGTTAATACCTATCAGCCTGATGTCATTGGCTTACAGGAGGTCAGCGACGAATGGTTCGCCTGCCTGATGCGGAACAAAGGCAGCTACAAAATGCTGTATCCGGTTTCAACAGGTGCATTCCTGCGCATGACTGCGCTGATGTATAACAGCGATACGCTGACCCTGCTTGATAAAGGTCAGTGTAAGTATGACCAAGGAAATGACGCAAGACTCCGCCGTGCGGTATGGGGCATTTTTGAGAATAAGCAGACTAAAGATCGGTTTGCCGTGATTTCCACTCATTTTGACTGTATCCGTACGAACGAAGAAGAGCTTATGCTTTCCTATATGGAAACACAGACAAAACAAATCGTTGAAATCTCAAATAATATCAAGGAAGAATACGGGGTTCCCGTTTTCTGTATCGGAGATTTCAATACCATGAATCCCGGTGAGGGCGTTGACCCGATTATGGACGCACCGGAAATATACGAGGAGCTTTGCAAATCTTTAACTGACACAAGGCTTATTGCCGATGAAAAGGCAAGCGGAGATGCACTCGACGCAGATGCACCCACTTGGGACCATATTTTACTTGACGGCGATGCACAGATAAACCGATATGCTGTTGTATCTCCCGAAGTATTGTCAGATATGTCTGACCACTATCCGATTTTTGTCGATGTTGAAATCGGATGAATTTATAAAGTAGTTTGCATAACAGGAAGTGAATAGGGTATGAAAATAATAGAAAAAGCAAAAGGTTTGATCACAAAAATAATAACCGGTTGGAGAGAACCGCCAGAAGGCAGATTTCTTAATATTCAGGAAATTGCGGCATACGGTGTCGGCGGCATGGGACTGCATTTTATGTTCAGTTTGCTAAGCTACTCGATAACTGCACAAATGCTTCCTAAAATGTACGGGATAACTCCTACACAGGCAACCTTTTTGGTAACGCTTGTTTCAATAATAAAGCTTGTTGTTATGCCGTGGTTTTATTCTGTGTTTGATAATCTTCATTCGGAAAGAGGAAAATACAGAAGCTTTATTTCCGTTATGGCGCCGCTTTTGGCTTTGTTTTCTGTTTTGGCAACCTTTGCGCCGCAATTTAACGGAATGGAAAACAGCCAAACGCTCCGGACTGTTTATGCGTTTTGTATTTGTATCCCTGTTTTACTTTTATCGCAGTTGCTGAGCAATATTTACAATATGATGCCCACATCTATGACGCCTGTTTCACAGGAAAGAGCGGATATGCTTTCCCCGGCTTCAATTCTTTATTCCTTTGCACCAACTGTTATCGGCTGGGTATTCAATCCGCTTCGAGGCGTTTTTCAGGCAAGAGGTCAGGAGTATCTTGCATACAGATATATGGGAATTATTTTTTCTGTTTTCGGTGTTGCGCTCGCCTTTATTCTTGTTTTCAAAACAAAGGAACGGACTTACGCAGTTACTGAGAAAACCGAAAAAATCAAGTTTACTCAAGGCTTAAAAAGCGTATTTCAAAATAAACCATTTATATTGTTTTCCATATATGGTCTTTTCGGTGTTTTCAAAACATTGGTTGACAGCAATGTAGTTTATGTTTATGATTACAGGCTCTCTGAAATAGTGGGTAATGGTCCTAAAATATCCGGAATA
>JBJFHW010000015.1:0-28352 GCA_051893965.1 Acutalibacteraceae bacterium | reverse complement strand
CTTTTCGGTTTCATATTCAATGGTTTCGGTTTTTGTTCTTGTTTTCATAACCTTAACGCTGACAAAATTCGTCTGAGGCTGAACAAGAATTTTTTTGCCCTTTTTCAGTTTTGAAAAATCAACGTCGGGATTTAAAGCTTTCAGCTGCTTTACCGAAATCGAATATTTTTTTGCAATCAGATTGGCACTGTCGTCTTTTTTGGCTGTATAATATTTTTCTTCTGTTTTCGGTGTGTTGAGTTTTTTCTTGAGCGTAAGCGAATCCCAGACACTGCTTTCGGGATAAAGTCCCTGTTCATAACTGATTTCTTCAACAAAAGTGACAATGTCATTTTCACTGCTCTTGTTTTTATATGGTAAAAGAATAGATTCAAAAACAGTTGAAGCATCGGTTTCATTGGCAACTGCGCAGAAAAATTCACCGTTTATATAAACACCGCAGGCACGCTCAAGCGATTGTTCGGCAGAAGAAATGATGTTTTCGCAAATCATGCGGTCGTTACTCAGTTCATTTAATGAAACACGGCTGACGCTGTAAACCGGTTCAATATTAACAAGTGAGCTGTAATCATCATTTTCATCAGATTGAACAAGAAGCTCATGTGCAAGATTTTTTCCGCTTTCAAAAACTTCTTCGTTTTCAACATAGCCAATATTTTTGCCGTTATAATTGACATTGAGGGCCGTTATTTTGTTTGTGTAGGTGCCGGAAAAGAAGAGAACAACTGCTGCGGCTGCAATCGGGAAAGCCGTGTTAAACAGCGATTTCCAAAAAACTTTGTGCCTTGAAAACGAAATAACAAAATATTTTCGCATGGCTTTGAAAAACGAAGTCTTCTGCGTTTTTCCGGCTTGTTTTCTGATAATTTTAATTTCATAATTCATGCTTTTGACTTCTCTTGAAAAGTCTTTCGGCAAAGAAACAAAGAACTTAAAAACACTTTTGAAAACAGCAAAAATTTTTGAAAACACAAAAACAAAAGGCAAGGAAACAAACGGCCAGATTTTTCTGAAAAATCCGGTTACACAGTTGATTGTTCTATCACCGGTTTTTTCAATAAAAGCGGGAATAGAAACAACAAATGCCGAAAGTTTTTCGTTCAGATCGGCTTTCGTTGTTTTCGGTTCTCTTTTGTTTTCTTGCTGTTTCACAATAACAGCAGTGTTCTGAGAAATGTCAGCTTCAACAGGCTCAATAATTTGCAAAGCCTCTTCGCCGTCAAAAGCGGCATAAATGATGTCATCGTCTTCATCATAAAAGCTTTCACTGAAAGCTTCATATTTTTCCTGAAGATCGCTGTTTTCATTCGGAAGCTGTTGACTTTCGTTTTTGTTTTCGTTTTCCATTTTTATGGCCATACCTTTCAAAAGTCATAAAAGTAAAATAAATTATAAATTCCTGTAAGTTCCGACCGTTATTTTAACATATTGCTTTCACTTTTGCAAATCAGCGTTTATTTTGTCGGATAAATCAGCTTTTCTTCATTCCAGTTTTCAAGAACTTTAAGCATTTGCCCGGCTTCTTTTTTTGCTGTTTCAAGGTCATGATCCTTATAATTTCCGCATTCTTTTTCAGTTGCTCCGGGAATTGCGCCTTCAAATTCCGCGCAGAATTTCAAAGC
The DNA here is from genome assembly GCA_051893965.1 of Acutalibacteraceae bacterium. Taxonomy (GTDB): domain Bacteria; phylum Bacillota; class Clostridia; order Oscillospirales; family Acutalibacteraceae; genus UBA6857. Next base: position 26,730 of record JBJFHW010000015.1, on the reverse strand, counting down.
ATTTATCGTCAGTTCGATCGCCTGCTCAGACGAAACACTGTTGCGGGTTATAAAATAAAAACCGGTTCTGCAGCCCATCGGACCGAAATAAATGATACTGTCGGAAAAAGAACTGTTTCGCACATAAGTTGCAAAAAGATGTTCAATTGTGTGAATGGCGCCGTTCGTCATTACTTTTTCTTTATTCGGTCTGCGCATTCTGATGTCATAGGTTACGCAGTCGCCGTCAATTCTTGAGATATACATGCCTTTATTCAATATTGTGTGATCAATTGTGAAACTTGCAATTTTTTTCATTTTAACCGTTCCTTTACTGAAAAATGACCGTTTATAATAAACAGTATTATACATTATACAATTGTCCAAAGATTTTTTCAATCATATAAAGTGTTTTTTGTTGAATTTCAGCGCAATATATTGTATAATTGATTCTAAGAAAGTGCCGGAAAAATAATTTGCAGTATGTAAATCAAAAAATACACGGAAAGGAACAGCATGAATTTGTATCAAAGACATTTTATACAATTTGTGCAAAACGGTAATAAAAGTGAAAACATATAAACTTCATCTCATTCGTCACGGACTGACACAGGGAAACATTGACGGATTATATATCGGTCATTCCGATGTTCCGCTTTGTGAAGACGGCAGAAAACAGATTCTTGACATGAAAGACGAATTTACTTATCCCGAAGCACAGTTCGTTTTTTCAAGTCCGCTCAAAAGATGCCTTGAAACCTGTGAACTGATTTATCCGAAAATCAAACCGATCGTTGTGGAAGATCTGATCGAATATGATTTCGGTGAATTCGACGGAAAAACCGCCGCCGAGCTTCATGAAAAGCAGCCTCTTTTTGATGACTGGCTGAAAGGCAAAGAGGGAGTCAAGCCGCCTTTCGGCGAAAGCAACGAAGAATTTGCAAAAAGAGTCTGCGAATGTTTTGTTAAAATTGTTGACGGAATCATCAAAGCCAAAACAGATAATGTTTGCATTGTAACGCACGGTGGGGTTATCACGACAATTCTTGAAAACTGCGGTCTGCCGGAAGCAAAAGCGCATGAATGGATGACGCCCTCAGGGTGCGGCTATACTTTACGCATAACACCGTCTTTGTGGCTTTCCGGAAGGAAGCTTGAGGTTATTGATGAAATTCCGTATATTGCAAAAGATAACGGTAATTATTATGACGGCTGGGATTATTATCCCGAAGACGATTTCGACATCAGCGAATATATTTAATTTATAAGAAGGCGGTGGCAAGATGTCATTGAATGTTCTTGCTTTGGGCGATGTGGTTTCACAAAGCGGCTGTGAATTTATAAGAAAAAAACTGCCGGCTCTGAAAAAACTCAAAGCCATTGATTTTTGCATAGCAAACGCAGAAAATTCCGCAAAAGGCAACGGGATAACCGCTGAGAGTGCCGATTTTCTTTTTTCAAGCGGCGTTGACTTTATTACAACGGGTAATCATGTGTTCAGAAGAAATGAAATATATGATTATCTTGATGAACGCGTCGATATAATCAGACCGTATAATTATCCGCCGGGAGTACCGGGAAAAGGAGTCAGCGTAATTGATTTGGGAAAAGTCAGGCTTGCGGTTATCAACCTGATGGGTACGATGAACATGACCGCGCTTGAAAATCCATTTTATGCCGCTGACCGCGCACTCGGGGAAACCGACGGCTGCAAAATAATTTTTGTTGATTTTCACGCAGAAGCAACCTCGGAAAAAAAGGCGCTCGGATTTTATCTTGACGGCAGAGTTTCTGCCTTTTTCGGAACGCATACGCATGTTCAGACTTCCGATGAATGTATTCTGAACGGCGGAACGGGATATATAACAGACCTCGGAATGTGCGGACCGGAACAAAGCGTACTGGGCGTAAAAAAGGAAATTATCATAAAAAGCATGAAAACAAATCTTCCGGTGCGTTTTGAAACTGCCGACAGTGAGGAGTGTTTTCTTTGCGGCTGTATTTTTGCAATTGATGAAAACAGCGGGAAATGCACCGATGTTGAAAGAATCATTCTCAAGTAAACCAGGAAAGGAAGCGTCTTTAGGCGCCGTTGAAGCCAAAATGAAAAAAATCATAAGCTTATTGCTTTGCTTTGTTTTACTGTTTTTAGGTCTGAGCGCCTGTTCAAACAACGCGGATAATACAGAGCAAACAACCGAAGAAACAACCTTGTCGGAATCCGAAACAACGCAGCCGGCTCCCGTTGTTTCAAAAAACATTACAATCGGATACTATTCCGATCAGTCATTTAATCCTTTTAAAACAAAAAGCAAAACCAACTGTCTGCTTGCTTCTTTAATTTACGATTCTCTTTTTAAAATTAATGCAAAATATGATGCCTCGCCGTCTATTGCAAAAAGTTATATAAACGGCGAAAAAACCTTGACGGTTACGCTCAGGGACGATATGATTTTTTCAAATTCGGCTGCCGTAACCGCGCAGGATGTTGTTTATTCTTTTACGAAAGCGAAAAAGAGCAAAATGTATTCGGCAAGACTTTCCAATTTCAAGTCGGCTCTTGCAAACGGAAATGAAGTGGTTTTTCTTCTGAAAAATGAGGACATATATGCCGTAAACTGCCTTGATTTTCCTGTTGTCAGTTCAGGAACCGCAGACGATAAAATTCCCGTCGGAAGCGGAAGATATATTTTGGAAAAGAAAAGCGGTGAATATTTTCTTTCAAAAAACGAAAACTATTCCGGTGCGGAAGAAGTTGAACTTGAAAAAATCAATCTTTTCGATATAAACAAGGCTGAAAATGAGCTTTACCTTTTGCAAATCGGTGATTTATCATTTGTTTTTGACGATCATGCAAAAGATGATTCGGCAATAAAAATCAGTGCCAATACGGTTTCTGTCAGCCTGAACAATCTGGTTTACCTGGCTTTCAACAGCAAAAGTGAAGTTCTGAAAGACAGCAAGGTCAAACAAGCCGTTTGTCTTGCGCTTGATAAAACAACAATTTGTTCAAAGGCATACGGCTCTCTTGCAAGCGTTTGCACAACCGTGTTTAATCCGGCATGGAGCGTTGTTTCTGCTTTTTCAAAGAAAAAAATTTCAAGCGATGCCGCCGCGGCGCAGCAGCTGCTTGAAGACGGAAAATATGTCTATGCTTATGACACAAGCACCGTTCGTTCAAAAAATTTCGAATATCTGGAGCTTGATTTTATTGTCAGCAAATCTGATGAAAGAAAAATGAAGGCAGCCGATGAAATCAAAAGCCAACTGAACAAAATCGGAATCGGTGTAAAGCTTGAAGCACTTGAGCATGATGATTTTATCAGTCGCCTTGAAAACGAAGATTATGATTTGTATCTCGGTGAAACAAAGCTTACCGGCAACATGAGCCTTTATGAATTTTTTACCGAAAGCGGCAGCGTCAATTACGGAATTGATTCAAATTCAACTGTTGCCGGCGCATATTCCGACTTTGCCGGTGGAAGAATTGATATATCGACTTTTATTAATGTTTTTGAAGAATACATGCCGTTTATACCGCTTTGTTACCGAAACGGTACAGCATATTATTCAAGAGAAATTCAATTTGATTCGGAAATCAGCGAAAACGATATTTTTGCAAACATATATTCCTGGGAACAAAAAAGCTGAAATTACTGATTTTTTGTTGTCGGTTCATTGGATTACATATCTGCATTGAATGAAAGATACGGTGATACTATGACTGACAGTGAAAAATTCATAAAAGCGCTTTTTCGTGCGTATAACAAGCTTGCACTTTCAAAAAAAGAACTTGATGAAATGAATGTTTTTCCTGTTGCCGATGGCGATACGGGCTCAAACATGACAAGAACGGTTAAAGCCGGAGCGGAGGCAATAAAAAATAAAACAGATAAGACGCCTGCCGAACTTTTGAAGATTTGTTCAAAAGCGATGCTTCGAAATGCAAGAGGAAATTCCGGCGTGATTCTTTCTGTTTTGTTTAAGGGTTTTTCCGATTATATAAATCAATTCGGAAGACTGGAAGCCATTCATCTTTATGCCGCTTTTGACTTTGCGTTAAAACAGGCGGTTGAAGTTTTGAGCGCACCGATTTTTGACGGAACCATTCTTTGTGTTGCCGAAGCGGCAAGGGACGCCGCAGAAAAAAGCGATGATACGGATTTTGTTTCATTGTGGCAGAAGATATGTGAAAGTTGCAGAAAAGCCGCCGAAAACACTTGCAGTGCCATGCCGGAGCTGAAAAACGGCAAATTCCCGGATTCCGGAGCGCAGGGGCTTTATCTGATTATTCTTGCAGTAAACGAAGTTCTCACGGGCAAAACAGAACAAGGTGTTCAAAAACCTTATGTAAGCTTCAATAAGCTTGCGGCAAAAAAAGAGGATAAGTATATTTACTGCACTGAGTTCATTATTATGAAAGAAAATGATTTTCCGGTTTCCCTGCTTGAAAACAATCTGAAAAAAATCGGAGACAGTGTTGCGGTTGTGTCGGACGATGGAATCATCAAAGTTCATCTTCACACCAATGTTCCGAACAGAGCAATTGAACACGCACTTTCCTTCGGTGCGCTGACCGATATAAAAATTGACAACATGGCGGTTATGAAAAATACTGTTCAGTCATGAAGAAAGGATAGACCATGACAGGATATGATACCGATATTCAATATATAAAGGGTGTTGGAGAAAAGCGCGCCGGGCTTCTTTCAAAGCTTGACGTGCATAATCTTTATGATATGATTCATTTCTATCCGCGCTCTTATATTGATTTTACTGATGTTAAAAAAATTTCAAAGCTTTGCGCCGGGGAAACGGCTTGCGTCAGAGCTTTTGTTGACAGCTCGGTTTCAAAAAGTATGATCAGAAAAAATATGACCGTTTATAAGCTTCTTGCGGCTGATGAAACGGGAATTTTACATATCACAATTTTTAACAGCAAATTCCTTGCCGAGTCGCTTCATGAGGGCGAAGAATATTTTTTTCTCGGCAAGGTTACTGTTTCTTACGGCTCTTTTGAAATGTCATCTCCGATCATTGAGCCGTGCCGTGAAGATCTGATGCTTTCTCCAATTTATCCGCAAACTGCCGGACTGACTTCAAAAATGATCGGTAAAATTATGAAAAATGCTTTGATCGCTCAGAATAAGCTTTCATATGAGGATCCGATTCCCGATGAAATCAGGCAGGAATATAAGCTTTGCCACGAGCAATATGCGCTTAAAAACATTCATTTTCCGAATAATATGAAAGATGTTGAAATTGCAAGGCACAGACTTGTGTTTGAAGAACTGTTTGTTCTTCAGTGCGGAATGATGAAATTAAAAAAGAGTGAGCGTGAAAAAACGCCGTCAGTCATGAAAACCGATTATACACAGCACTTTGTTTCGTCATTGCCTTTTGTTTTAACAAACGCACAGCAAAGGGCAATCAATCAAAGTGTCTGTGACATGAAAAAAGGCGAAGCAATGAACCGGCTTCTTCAGGGTGATGTCGGTTCGGGAAAAACCGTTGTTGCCGCCGCACTGATTTATAGCATGGTAAAAAACGGCTTTCAGTGTGCGATGATGGCGCCGACGGAAGTGCTTGCCGAACAGCATTTTCAGACACTCGGAAAAATGCTTCCGGAAAATATCAATATTGTTTTACTGACAGGTTCACTTACTGCATCACAAAAAAGAAAAGCAAAAGCCGAAATTGAAAGCGGAAACGCCGATGTTATTGTCGGAACGCATGCAATCATTACCGATGATGTTCGGTTTTCTTCACTCGGTTTTGTTGTAACGGACGAACAGCACCGTTTCGGAGTGCGACAAAGAGGTTCGCTTTGCGAAAAGGGAAATCATCCGCATGTGCTTGTCATGTCGGCAACGCCGATTCCGAGAACGCTGTCGCTTATTATTTACGGTGACCTTGATATATCGGTTATAGACGAATTGCCGAAAGGCAGACAGAAAATAGACACTTTTGCGGTTGATTCATCTTATAAAGCAAGAATCTATAATTTCATCAGAAAACACCTTGATAAAGGTCTTCAGGCATATATTGTCTGCCCGCTTGTTGAAGAAAGCGAAAGCAATCTGACTGCGGCAACGCAATATGCCGAATCACTCTCCAAAAAGGAATTTGCATCATACAAAGTCGGACTTCTTCACGGAAAAATGAAACCGAAAGAAAAAAAGCAGATTATGGAAGATTTTGTCGGCGGAAAAATCCAGCTTCTTGTTTCAACCACTGTTATTGAAGTCGGAATTGATGTGCCGAATGCCGCGGTTATGGTCATTGAAAACGCAGATATGTTCGGACTGTCACAGCTTCATCAGCTGCGCGGTCGTGTCGGACGCGGAAAAGAAAAATCCTATTGCATACTGATCAGTGATTCAAAAGGCGAATCAGCAACAAAGCGCCTTGAAATCATGTGCAAAACAAATGACGGTTTTCTGATTGCCGATGAAGATCTGAAACTTCGCGGACCGGGCGATTTTTTTGGTTCAAAACAGCACGGTTTGCCGCAACTGAGAATTGCAGATTTGCTTGAAGACATGGTAACGCTCAAACAGACAAGACAGGCGGCAAAAACTGTTTTTGATGAAGATCCGGCTCTTTCAATGCCGAAGCATCGTGCTTTGAAAGATGCCGTTGAGCGCCTTTTTGAAAAAAACGGCACGGTTGTGTTTAACTGATTTGAAAAAGGAGGAAAGAAAATGCTTCATTTTATAACAGGCAGGGTAGGAAGCGGAAAAACAACTTATCTTCATTCACTTCTTGCCGATCTTGTAAAAGAAAAAAATGAAAAAGTTCTGTTGATTGTGCCGAAGCAGTTTACATTTGAAAGCGATATCGGAATACTTGACGCACTTGGACCGAAAGATGCATGCAATGTTGAAGTTCTGAGTTTTTCACGTCTCGCCGATACAGTACTTAAAACCTGCCGCGGACTGAATAAACCTCCGCTGACCGACGGAGCCGATGCAGTTATTATGTCTCTTGCCCTTGAAAGTATCAATGACAAACTTCACTTTTTTTCAAAGCACAGCTCCAATATGTCGTTTGTCAAAAAGATGCTTTCCCAGGTTGCCGATTTCAAAAAGAATGCCGTAACTCCAACACAGCTTGGGCTTGCTGCCGGCTTCCTGCCTGACGGAATACTCAAAGAAAAAGTGCTTGAAACGGCATTGATCTATGATACATATAATACTGTTTGCGAAAAATCGTTTTATGATGAAAAGGATTTGCTTTTGCATGTATATAACATTTTGCTTGAAGATGATTTCTTTTCGGGCAAAACAATTGCGATTGATGATTTCAGCAGTTTTTCATCTCAGGAGATGAAGATTATCAGCCTTATGCTTCGCGATGCAAACGATGTTTATATCACGGCCTGTACGGATGATATTCAAAACGCGGACGATTCGAGTCCGTTTGCCTGCGTCAATTATACGATGAGACGTATCAAAAAAGAGGCAGACAAGCGCGGTGTTGAAACAGCAAAAACAATCTATCTTACCGATCAAAAAAACGGCTTTGAAACTTACAGCGCGAAAGAACTGCAGTTTCTTGAAAGAAATTTATATAATCCCGCCGCCGTTTCTTATCAGAATCCATCCGATGCGGTAACGCTGTTTTTTGCGCCGACAGTCAGGGAAGAATGTGACTATGCCGCTTCAAGAATCAAGAAGCTTATAAGAACCGGTAAATACCGCTGCCGTGACATTGCTGTTGTTTACAGAAACGAAGTTCCCTATGAAAAACAAATCAGAAACAGTCTGAAAAAATACGGTGTTCCGATTTTTGAAGATAAGCGGCAAAACATTGAAAATGAGCCGCTGATCATTGCCGTGCGTTCTTTGCTTGAAATTTTTTCGGGCGACTTTTCAACCGAAAATCTGATGGCATATCTCAAAACCGGACTTTCCGGAATTTCCGATGATGAAATCGCATGCGCAGAAAATTATGCCCTGATGTGGAATCTGGGTGCAAAGGGCTGGAAACAGGAATGGACGGATAATCCGGACGGCTTCGGAACCGAAATGGACGAAGAAAGAATTCAAAGGCTTGCTGATCTGAATGAAACGCGCAAAAAAATTATTCAGCCGATAGCTTCTTTTTGCGAAAAGATAAAAGGAGCCGACGGAAAGCAGGCTATGACCGTCATTTATGGTTTCCTGACCGAAAATCATATTGATGAAAATTTAAAAGCATATGCGATTGAGCTTGAAGAAAGCGGCAATTTTGAGTTGGCCAAGGAGCAGGAGCAGGTATGGGATATTCTCATGACGGTTCTTGATCAGATTGCAAATGTGCTTGAAGATAAAACCGTAACACCCAAAAGACTTCAGGAAATTTTCATGCTTGTTGTATCGGTTCAGAGCCTCGGAAAACTTCCCGACGGCTTTGACGAGGTATATATCTGCAGTAGCGACAGAATTGCAACAATTATGCCCAAGGTGATTTTTGCCGTCGGAGTAAACGAGGAAAAGTTTCCGAAACCTTTTGAAGAAAGTTCAATTTTCGGCGGTTTTGAAAAAGACAGACTTCGTGAATTTTTGCCGGAGCTTAAAGATGAAACAAGAAGTCAGACCATGAATGAAAGGTTCATGATCTATAACACGCTTTGCTCCGCAAGAGAAAAGCTTTTTGTTTCGTGGTCGCTGGCAGATACCGCCGGTCAGAAAATGAAAGAATCCGAAATTGTTTTTGCAATCAGAAAAATTTTGCCTCAGGTAAAAACAATTAATGTTTCGGCAGTTGATGAAGAATATCGAACAGAAAGTGAAAAGGCAGCGTTTGAGCTTTTGGCAAAAAGCTGGAACAGTAATACACCGAAAGCAAAAGCACTCAAGGAATATTTTTGCTCAAAAGAAGAATATAAAAGCCGGATTGAGGCAATCGAAAGAGCATGCACAAAAAAAGATTTTGCTTTTGAAAAGGAAGAAACGGCAAAAGAACTTTTCGGAAAAAATATCAGACTTTCGGCAACAAAACTGGAAGCTTATGAAACCTGTCCGTTCAAATTCTTTTGCGGTTCGGCAATGCGGGCAAAACCCAGACAAATTGCAAAACTTGACCCTGCGCAAAGCGGAACGCTTGTTCATTTTGTTCTTCAGCAGTTGCTGACATTTTATAAGGGCAAAAGCTTTCTTGATGCGCCCAAAGATGAGCTTTTAAGCAAGGTTGATGAAATTCTTGAAGCATATATTGAAACGTTCATGGGAGGAATTTCCGATAAATCAGACAGATTTATGTATCTGTATTCACGGATGCGGAAAACGATGGCGGCAATTGTTGAAAGGTTGGTTACGGAATTTGCCGACAGTGATTTTGAACCTTGTGATTTTGAACTGAAAATTGAATATGACGGAAAAATCAAACCGTTCAAAGTTGAACTTGAAGACGGGTTTATTGAACTGTTCGGAACGGTTGACCGTGTTGACAAAATGGATAAGAACGGTAAAAGATATATCAGAGTTGTTGACTATAAATCCGGAACGCAAACTTTTTCACTTTCGGACGTGCTCGGAGGACTGAGCATGCAGATGCTTCTTTATCTTGTCTGCATCTGCAGAACGGGAAAAAGTCTTTACGGAGAAAACATTGTTCCGGCAGGTGTGCTTTATACTCCCGCAAGATTTGATTCTTACAGCATTGAACGAAATGACGATGAAAATGCAATAACCGAAAAGCGCATTGCAAAAGGCAAGATGCAGGGAATGATTCTTAATGATGAAACCGTCATTTCGGGCATGAGTAAAAGTTTAAGTCCGCTCATGCTCCCGATTTCAGTCGATAAACGCTCCGGTAAAATTTCGGGTAATTTCATAAGCCTTGAACAAATGGGCGTTCTTGCAAAGAAAATGGATAAAATTATGGCCGATATGGGAAACGAGCTTCATAAAGGTCATATTCCCGCAAGACCGGTTTACGGTAAAAATCATGGCAATACTTGTGATTATTGTGACTATAACAGCGTTTGCATGAGCGCCGAGGGCGTTAAAGTAAGATATTTGGAAGAGCTGAAACATTCGCAGTGCCTGTTTAAGCTTGATGAAGGAGGCAGGGAAGATGGCAAGAAATTGGACTGAAAAACAGCTTGATGCAATTCAATCAAGGCGCGGCAGTATCCTTGTCAGTGCGGCGGCCGGCTCAGGTAAAACCGCTGTTCTCGTTGAACGCGTAATCCAAAGAATTACCGATATAGAAAATCCCTGCGATGCAAACAGATTGCTTATTGTAACTTTTACCCGTGCCGCAGCAAGCGAAATGAGACAGAGAATCGGTACTGCTGTTGAAGAACAACTAAAACTTCATCCGGGTGATAAGAATCTGATCAATCAGCAAATGCTCCTGCCGTCTGCAAAAATTTGCACAATTGACAGCTTTTGCAGCAGACTTGTGCGTGATAATTTTGAACTTCTTGACATTTCGCCTGATTTCAAAAATGCCGATGACGGAGAACTGAAGCTTTTAAAAGCGCAGGCAATGGATATGACGCTTGATGAACTTTATGCGGAAAAGAACGAAGATTTTTTAAATCTGGTTGAACTTTTATTCAAAGGCAAAGACGACAGCTTTCTTGCCGATATGATTTATCAGCTTTATAATGTTTCAATGTCCTATCCGTTTCCCGAAAAATGGCTTGATGAAGTCAGCGAAAAATATGATCATGCCGACGATATAAGAGAAAGCGCTTACGGAAACATAATCATGGACTATGTTTCGCAAGCGGTTGATTATTGTCTTGAACTGCTTGATAATGCAAAAATTATTATTCAGGATTATCCCGAGCTTGAAGACGTATTTTTAAAAGCGATTGAAATTGATTATATGTATATTGAAAAAATCGGTGAAGATGTAAAAGCTTTTAACTGGAATTCGGCAAGACAGAAAATACCGCTTTTTAAACTTGTCCGAAGAGGCAATGTTCCCGATGAATATAAAGGCGACAGCATCATTGATCACATTGATGCCGTCAGAAAAAAGGTCAAGACGATAATAAGAGATTCAATAATCAGCAATATAATGTGCTGCGATGAAGAAGAATTTCAGGAAGATATGGCTTATCTTTCTCCGATGGTAAAACAGCTTTGTAACGCCGCAAAGTTATTTTACAGAAACTTTTCAGATCTGAAAAGCGCAAAGGACATTGCGGATTTTAATGATATTTCACACATGGCTCTTTCGCTTCTTGTAAAACCGGGTGAGGGGAAAGAGTATGAAATAACCGATCTGGCAAAGTCAATTTCGCTTGATTATGATGAAATTCTGATTGATGAATACCAGGACACCAACAAAGCGCAGGATATGCTTTTTACTTCGATTTCAAGAAATAATCTTTTCCGGGTCGGCGACGTCAAACAAAGTATTTACAGATTCCGAAGGGCAATGCCCGAAATTTTTATTGAGCTGAAAAACGCTTATAAGGAATATGACCGGAATAAAGATGAATATCCCGCAAAAATTATTCTCGGCAACAATTTCAGAAGCCGAAAAAGCGTTACGGGAGCAGTAAACTTTGTTTTTTCGCAGATTATGAGTGACAGTGTCGGCGATATTGATTATAACGACGAAGAAAAGCTTGTTTTTTCGGCATCTTATGAGAAATCCAAAAATGACTGTGCCGAGCTTCACATCATCAGATCGGAAACAATTGACAAAGATATTGAAAGCAGCGATGCTTATCAGGCAAGATATATTGCAAATCTTATCAATAAAATGATTGCCGACGGCTTCACGGTTAAGGGTGAAAATGGGGAAAGAAAAGCAACTTACGGCGATTTTTGTATTCTTTTAAGAAGCATTAACGGCGAAAGAGGTACAATATATGCCGAAGAAATGAGAAAAAATTCCGTTCCGTGCTTTACCGAAATTTCGGCTAATTTCTTTTCGTCATATGAAATCAGTCTGATATTGAGTCTTTTGAGAATTATTGACAATCCTCATCAGGATATACCTCTTATGACGGTTATGATGTCTGTTCTTTTTGGTTTTACGGTTGATGAGGTTGCAAAGATGCGAATTGCAGACAGAAAAGCAGATATATATTCATGCCTTGTCGGTTATTCAAAAACAGATGAAAAATCCAAAAATTTTCTTGAAACAATAGCACATTTACGCAAACTCAGCATTTCAATGGGCGTCGAAGATTTTATAAGAACGGTTTATGATGAAACGGCTTTTGATATAATTATCGGAGCAATGAGTGCAAGCCGGACAAAAAGTGCAAATCTGATGCTGCTTCTTGATTATGCTTCGACATATGAAAAAGCCGGATATATCGGTCTTTCCGGCTTTATCGGATTTTTAGACAGACTTGAAAGAGACAAACAGGATCTTGCCGGCTCAATCGGAATTGCCGGTGAAGCCGATGTTGTTAAAATTATGACAATACATAAATCAAAAGGTCTTGAATTCCCTGTTTGTATTGTCGCAAACTGCGGCGGAGAATTTAATAAAAGCGATGAAAAAAGCAACATGATAATTTCTTCAAAAAACGGAATCGGTCTTGTTTTAAGGCAAACAGAAACGATGGCACAATATCCGACTGTTGCGCACAATGCCGTTAAGCTTTCTCTGAGACAAGATATGGTCAGCGAAGAAATGCGTGTCCTATATGTTGCCATGACAAGAGCAAAAGAAAAACTTATCATGGTCGGTGCAATCAAAGACCTTGAGCAAGCTCTTCAAAAATGCAGTGTTAACATAAATCCTCGCCTTCAAAAAACAGCGCCTTTTGCAGCATCGCTTGCAAAAGGGTTCGGCGAGTGGCTTCTGACGGCTTTTTTGAGACATAAAGATGCTGATTTACTCAGAGATCTTGTCGGATTAAGTGACGATATTGTTTTGCCGTCTGATTTTTCTTTGAAGGTTTCAGTTTCATCGTGGAGCGAAAATGTCGCGCAGACTGATACTGTTGAGAAAAGTGCAGCAGCAGATACAGACTTCTTGAATATGATCAATGAACGCGCGCAGTATCGCTATCAATATGAGCCGTTAACTTATGCCGTCAGCAAAAGGGCGGCTTCGGAAGTAGATGAGCTTTCCATTGACAGGGAGTATTTTGCATCGTCGCGTCCTGCATTTTTGAATAATGACGGACTGACGGCTGCCCAACACGGAACAATTACGCATGAATTTATGCAGTTTGCAAATTATGAAAATGCTTCAGAAGACGTTGAAAAAGAGATTGAACGAATCTGCTCACTCGGTTTTATAACACCGAAAGAGGCAAAAGCAATTAATGTCCGCGCCGTCAAACGTTTCTTTTCGGGAAGTTTGTCAAAACGTATTCTGAAAAGTGAACTTGTGATGAGAGAAAAAAAGTTTACTGTCAGGGTACCGATTGATGAGATTTATCCCAATCTTTCTGAATTTTCCGATGAAACAGTTGTAATTCAGGGAATTGCAGATTGCGCTTTTGTTGAAAACGGCAAATTAGTGGTTGTCGATTATAAAACAGACAGCCTTGACACCGAAGATGATTTTCGCAGGAAATATTCGCAGCAGGTCAGAATTTATAAAAGAGCGCTTGAAATGTGTACGGATTATCAGGTTGCCGAAACGCTGCTTTATTCATTCAATCTCGGCAGAGAAATAAAAGTTGAATAGCATTAATCTTCAGTATAAAACTTTTTTAAAAATATGTGTAATTATTTAATATAGTTATTCTTATATAGATATTTTATAGGATAATGTCAATTTGTATAAGATTTGTTAATAAAATTATAAAAATATTAATACATATTTTGCTTATTTTACTTGCTTTTTGCCGATTAAACAGATATAATAATTACAATCATCATAGTATTTTAAATACTTTTCTGTACTTTCCTTTCACAGAACGATGAAATTTAATTCCGGAGTTGATAGCAGTGGCGTACACACAGCAAGAATTACTTGATCTTATCGAAAGATACAACAGTATCGATCGGAAGGATCTTACAATTAACCTTTCAATGGTTTATAAGATCCACGGCTTTAAGAACAAGGACATCATCAAGGATTTCGGCTACACAACTTACAAAGTTAACAGCTGGAGCGCAATGAGTTCTCCCAATGTGCCGACTTTTGAAGATGCTCTTAAACTTGCAGTCAAATACGGCTTTTCAATCGAGGAGCTTCTTGTAAAAAGAAGCTGAGAATGAAAAAAGAACGCACGATTTTTCGTGTGTTCTTTTTTTGACGAAAAACAGAAAAAATTTTTTTTAAAGTGTTGATTTTTAAGATCGACTATGGTACAATAACAAGCGTTAATGTTCAAACTGAGCGTTTTGCGTTCGATAATGCAAAACTTTGTTTGATTACCGAAACGAGGTGACACGAAATGAAAGAGGGACTTCATCCCAAATATGAACAAACAACTGTAAGATGTGCTTGCGGCGCAGTTATTGAAACAGGTTCAACAAAAAAAGACATGAGAGTTGACATTTGCTCAAACTGCCATCCGTATTTCACAGGTAAGCAGAAGCTCGTTGACACCGGCGGACGTGTTGACAGATTCAACAGACGTTTCAACCGCACAAACAATAAATAATTTGTTTGAATTTGAAATTTCAAAAAATACAGACGGCACAAGTTATATTGTTCCGTCTTGTTTTTTATCATTTCAAAACAGCAAAGGAGAAATTGCAATGAACAGCTATAAAACAGTTGAAAAAGAGTGCTGTGATGAATTCATTGTCAAAAAGTCACGTTTTATCGGTTATGTAAAGCCCGTTAAAACTGCTCAGCAAGCAACTGATTTTATTGCAGAAATTAAACAAAAACATTGGGACGCCACCCATAATGTATATGCCTATATTCTTCGCGACGGACAGATAAAGCGATACAGCGATGACGGAGAACCGCAGGGAACGGCCGGTATGCCGGTTCTGAATGTTCTTTTGCAGCAGGAACTTTGTGATGTAGCGGTTGTTGTCACAAGATATTTCGGCGGAATACTGCTCGGAACCGGCGGTCTTGTTCGGGCATATTCTGTCGGAGCAAAAATTGCCGTTGAAAGCGGAAATATAATCACAATGTCGCTTTGCAAATTTGCAAAGGTCTGCTGTGATTATAATTATTACGGAAAGCTTGTTACTATTATCTGCAAAAACGGCGGATTTATTATTGACACCGATTTTGCGGAAAATGTGACCGTTTCTTTTAATATTCCAAGCGAAATTTATGATAAGCTTGCTTATGAAATTACTGATTCAAGCGGCGGGCGATATAAAAGTGAAGTATTTGACGAAAAATTTTCAAAAATCTGATTTTTTTCAAAAAAATTTAGGGGAGTTTTAGTTTTTTGGCTGTATATTACTAACAGAAAGAACTTTAGAGTATATTCTGCATTTTAAGGCGGTGATTGTACGGACGAAATCAGACTTCGCTCTTTGGAAAACGAAAGAAAAATTATTTCACCCTATGGCATGCTTTGTGAAAACACAAAGGGGCGCTTGCGAAATGAGGAGGAATGCAGTATCCGGACTGCTTTTCAGCGCGATCGTGACAGAATTATTCATTCAAGCGCGTTTCGCCGTTTGAAGCATAAAACGCAGGTTTTTCTTTCGCCCGACAGTGATTATTACAGAACAAGACTTACGCACACCCTTGAAGTTTCGCAGATTGCAAGAACAATTGCGGTCGGTCTTGCGCTCAACGAAAATTTAACCGAAGCAATTGCACTCGGTCATGATTTGGGACACACGCCGTTCGGACATGCCGGAGAACGGGCGCTGAATGAGGTTTTTCCCGGAGGATTCCGTCATTACGAACAAAGTCTTCGTGTTGTTGATAAAATTGAAAGTGGCGGCAAAGGTCTGAATCTTACATACGAAGTAAGAGACGGAATCGTGTGTCACACAAAGGGCAAAGAAGCGGATACGCTTGAGGGAAGAATCGTAAAACTTGCCGACAGAATCGCATATATCAATCATGATATTGACGACGCCATAAGAGGTGAGGTCATCAGCGATGCAAATATTCCTCTTGAAGCCGTTGAAATTCTCGGCAGAACCAAAAGCCAGCGAATAAACACTCTTGTGATTTCTGCAATCGAAAATACAAAAGATGATATTAAGCTTTCCGAAGATGTTCAGGGTGCTTTTGATCTGCTTCATGATTTTATGTTTGACAGGGTATATACCAATCCGGTTTGCAAAAGTGAAGAGGGAAAAGCTATTGCCATGATTCAGACTCTTTATGAATTTTTCATTTCGCATCCGGACGAGCTTCCGAACGAATATATAGCAATTGCATGGAAAGAGGGTGCCGAAAGGGCTGTTTGCGATTATATCGCCGGCATGACAGACGGCTACGCAATTAAAACTTTCAACAAATATTTTGTGCCGAACGGCTGGATAAAATAATTGAAGGGACGGTGAAAATATGGCGCGCTTCAGCGATGAATTTCTTGAAGAGTTAAGGGCAAGAAATGACATTGAGCAGTTTATTTCCACTTATGTGCAGCTAAAGCGCAGAGGAAAAAATCTTGTCGGTCTTTGTCCGTTCCATAATGAAAAAACACCGTCTTTCACGGTTTATCCCGAAAATCAGAGCTATTATTGCTTCGGCTGCGGGGCGGGCGGCGAAATCATCAACTTCACAAGAAGAATTGAAAACCTTGATTATGTTGAAGCGGTGCGTTTTCTTTGCGACAGGTGCGGCATGGCAATGCCGTCAGAGGGCTACGACAACAGCATTGCCGAAAAAAGAAAGCGAATGTATGAAATCAATAAAGAAGCGGCACGCTTTTTTCATACGTATCTTTTTTCACCGGAGGGAAAAGCCGGACTGGATTATTATAAAATGCGAGGATACAGCAAAAAAACTCTCGTACGCTTCGGCATGGGATACGCACCGGATGACTGGCATAAACTGCTTCATTATATGAGAGAAAAAGGCTATTCTTACGAGGAGTTATATGCTGCGAACCTTGCGAATAAAAGTGAAAAAAACGGAAAAACCAATTATTATGACAGCTTCAGAAACAGGATAATGGTTCCGATAATTGATGCAAGGGGAAATGTTGTGGCGTTCGGCGGAAGAGTTCTTGATGACAGCAAACCGAAATATATCAACACCTCCGACACATTGGTTTATAAAAAAAGCCTAGGCGTTTTCGGTCTTAATTTTGCTAAAAATTCAAAAGAAAAATCGTTGATTCTTGTTGAGGGATATATGGATGCCATTTCTCTGCATCAGGCTGGGTTTGACAACGCAATTGCCTGTCTCGGAACGGCTTTGACAAGTGAAATGGCGCATCTTCTTTCTCGCTATTGTGATGAAATTATCCTTTCTTATGATGCGGACGAAGCTGGACAGAAAGCAACAAAAAGAGCAATTGAAATATTTTCTTCAATCGGAATGAAATTAAGAGTTGTCCGGCTTTCGGGCGGTAAGGATCCCGATGAAATTCTTAAAAGATACGGTCCGGAGCGGTTCAGAAGTCTGATTGACGGTGCATCAAACGATATTGAGTTTGCTTTGCTGCAGGAAAGGCAAAAATATGATCTTGAAACACCGGACGGAAAACTCAGGTTTTTAACTGCTGCCGCAGGGATTCTTGCCGAAACAAACAATTCGTTTGCCCAGGACATTTATTCTTCGCGTCTTGCTCAGGAACTTAACGTTGAAAAGCAAACGATTATGACCCGTATTGAAGCAATCGTGAAAAAGAAGTCTTATAAAAAACAGAAAGAAAAATTTTCTTCGATTGAAAGAAACAGCGTAAGCCGCGCAGCAAGAGAATCAGCTGAAAATTCGGCATCTTTGCGCAGCATTAAGGCTCAAAAAAGAATGATTGCCATGCTTGTAAAAAATCCTGATTTTTTGCCGCTTACCGAAGAAAAAATTTCCGATGAGCAATTCAGTCAGGGCATAAACGCAAAGCTGTTTTCAATTGTCTGCCGAAAAATCTCAAACGGTGAAAGCCTTGAATTCAGTTGCTTTGCCGATGAACTTTCAAATGAGGAAATGAGCACTCTTGTCGGAATATGCAGAGAAAACGATGCGTTGCCCGGAAGCAAAAAAGAGTTTTCTGATTGCATAAATGCAATACTTGAAGAAAAAGCTAAAGAACAAAACAGAAAAATTTCTGCGGGCTCTTTAAATGATGAAGATTTTGCAAATCTGTTCAAAAAACAAAGTTAATCATGTCCCTTTTAAAGCGGATCTATTGATAGAAAAGGAAGTACTGTTATGGAAAATGTAGATAAACTTATTAAAACTCTTATCGACAAAGCTGCTGCAACCGGTAAAATTGATTCAACCGAAATTGATGCGCTTTCAATTGAAGCGGATCTTGAAGTTGAAGATATTGAAAAGCTTTATGCTGCTCTTGAAGCACACAATATTGAAGTTGTTGAATCTCTTTATACGGATATTTTTTCAAATCTTCCGACCGATGCCGGTTCAACCAAAGATTTTGAAGATGATATTTCCGATGTGGACAGTAAAAACACGGCTGTTGACGACCCGGTAAAAGTATATCTGAAAGATATTGGCAGGGTTCCGCTTCTTACTCCCGAAGAAGAAATTGAACTTGCAATCAGAATTGCAAATAACGATCAGGAAGCAAAAGAGAAGCTTACAAAAGCGAATTTGCGACTTGTTGTAAGTATTGCTAAAAAATATACCGGCAGGGGAATGATGTTTCTCGATTTAATTCAGGAGGGAAACCTCGGTCTGATTAAAGCCGTTGATAAGTTTGACTATACAAAGGGATTCAAGTTTTCAACCTATGCAACATGGTGGATAAGACAGGCAATCACCAGAGCGATTGCCGATCAGGGAAGAACAATCCGTATTCCCGTGCATATGGTTGAAACCATAAATAAAGTCAAGAAAACAAGCAGCATGCTTCTTCACAGAGACGGAAGAGATCCGTCCGCTGAAGATATTGCAAAAGAACTGAACATGTCTCCGGACAAGGTTCGTGAAATTCTTCGCATATCTCAGGAACCGGTTTCATTGGAAACACCGATCGGTGAAGAAGAAGACAGTCATCTGGGAGATTTTATTCCCGATGATGATGCGCCGTCTCCTGCCGATGCTGCGGCAATGACATTTTTGAAAGAAAGAGTTAATGAAGTTCTTGAAACACTTACTCAAAGAGAAGCACAGGTGCTCAGACTTCGTTTCGGACTTATTGACGGTTCTATTCAGACTCTTGAAGAAGTCGGAAATGCTTTTGGCGTTACAAGAGAAAGAATTCGTCAGATTGAAGCAAAGGCTTTAAGAAAATTAAGACATCCGAGCAGAAGTAAGCATCTGAAAGATTTATAATTTCACATATTTGTTTTTGCGAAAGAATATTTTGTTTTTTTGATTGATTAATTTAATTTTTCAGCGGCACAGTATAAAACTGTGCCGCTGAATTTATAAGCGTTTTAATGCAGTTGAGCATTTTATGCGTAATATAAAAAATGTAAAATTAAACAATGTTTATGCTTGACGAGTGAACGTTCACTTTCCGGGTATTAACTATAAAACGAACTGTAATAAATATTACATATTGATAAAATTTTAACAACATGGTATATATTAAACATAATAAAACTAATATGTTTATAAAAATAAGACCGTTTAGTACTTTTTTATGATATTTTAAACAAAAATTTATTAAAGCTATTGACTTAACTCTATCGAATTTTATATAATATTTTTGGCTTTTAAAACTGTCAGTCAGACAGAATAATTAATAATAAAGGAGAAATGAATATGAAGCCGAAGTACAAATATAAATACAGATTTGAATTCAAAGATTTTCCTGATTTCAAAACCTTGCGTGAAATGATCGAATACGGTCACGCTCACAAAGACGGCGGAGATCACCTTCAGTATATCTATAAAGAGAAGAAACAGGAAAAAAGAAAAACCTATAACGAAGTCTGGTATGACACGGTCGGTCTCGGACAATATCTTTATAAAAACGGTCTTTGCGGCAAAAAGGTTGCCATTTTAAGTGAAAACAGTTATCAGTGGATTGCATGCTTTTATTCAATCATAACAGGTAAATATATTTGTCTGCCGCTTGATGCAAAGCTTATGGATGATGATCTTGTTGATATTATGATCAGAAGCCAGTGCGATGCAATTTATTATACCAAAGAATTCGATTCAGCGATTGAAAAGATGAAAAGCAACGATGAAGTTGTTATTTCTCATTACATAAGAATTGAAGATTTTGACAAACTGATTGCAGAAGGACATGCTGATCTTGATGCCGGTAACCCGTCTTATCTTGACAACCCGCCTGCACCCGAAGATCTTGCAACAATTGTTTTCACTTCGGGAACAACCGGAAAGAGCAAAGGCGTAATGCTCAGCCACAAAAACGTTTGTGCAAGCGCAGTTGCTTCTGCAAGAGTGATTCAGGGCGATCATGCAATCGGATTCCTGCCGATGAACCATACTTTCGCATGGGCAAGCGCACTTTTCCTCAGCAACGTTTTCCATGCATGGGGCTATATTTGTCCGTCGCTGAAAACCATTGCTCAGGATATGAAAGACTATCACCCGGAGAATATGGCAGGTGTTCCGCTTCTTGTTGAAATGATTTATAAAACAGTCTGGAAAACAGCAGAGAAAAGCGGTAAGGCTGAAACGCTTAAAAAAGGAATTAAAATCAGCAACTTCCTTCTGAAGTTCGGCATTGATGTCAGAAGAAAGCTTTTCAAAGATGTTATCGACGGACTCGGCGGCGAGCTTGATTACATAGTAATCGGCGGCGCCTATCTTGATCCGAAATATGAAAAGGGAATGGAAGAACTCGGAATTCCCGTCCTCGGCGCATACGGAACAACAGAATGTTCGCCCGGCGTCACAATTTCAACTCTTGAAGAACATAAGGTCGGATCGTGCGGAAAACCGATGCTTTGCTGTCAGGTTAAAATCAATAACCCCGATGAAGACGGTGTCGGAGAAATTTTTGTTAAGGGCGACAATGTAATGGTCGGTTATTATAATGACCCTGAGGCCACTGCGAGCGTTTTTGACGGTGATTGGTTCAAAACCGGTGACTACGGCTATATGGACGATGAAGGCTATCTCTATTTTGTCGGAAGAAAGAAAAATCTTATCGTTCTCGGAAACGGCAAGAATGTTGCACCGGAAGAGCTGGAAGATAAGCTGACAAGCAAAATTGAATATATCAGAGAAGTTATGGTATATGAAGATGACACAGATGTTATTGCTGCTGAATTTTATCTTAACACCGATGAATTCCCCGATGCAAAAGACAGACTGAAAGCGGATGTTGACGCTGTAAACAAAGAACTTCCGACTTATAAGAGAATCCGTAAGATTTCAACAAGAGACACTGAATTTGAAAAGACAACGACTCTCAAAATCAAGAGAAAATATAAAGATGAGGTAAATGTATGAGCAAAGAGCTGATGACTGTCAGAGACCTGGTTGATTATGCTGCAGAAAAATTCGGCGATAAAGATTTTATCCGCTTTTTCCGCGGCGAAGAAATGCTTGCAAAAACGTATAATGAGTTTCGTGAAGATGCACTTGCAGTTTGCAGATGCATCAGAGACACCAATCCCGGAAGAAAGCACATCGGCTTTATCGGAAAAACAAGCTATGAATATGTTGCCTGCCTTACAGGCATGATTTTCAGCGGCAATGTTGTTGTTCCGTTTGCGCCGGACATAAGCGTTAAAGAAGCTTGCGAGCTTTTTGATGACGGTGACATCGAAATGCTTTTCTGCGAAGAAGAATTTTATGAAAAGGCTTTGCAGATAAAAGAAAATTTCAGCGGTCTGAAAGAAATAATTTCACTCGGAGATTGGCAATGGTTTGACAATATTTTCAAAAAATATAACAGTCAGTCCGAATATGCAGCGCTCAGTGAGGTATCTGTCAATCCCGATGATATGACGCTCATCATTTATACTTCCGGAACAACGGGAATTCGTAAAGGCGTTATGCTGACAAACCATAATCTTGCTGCGAACACATCTTATGAAGCAAGCATAATGGATGAAGCAGACGTCAGTTTTTCAGTTCTTCCGATGCATCATGTTTTCTGCTATGCATGCGATGTTTTGCGCACACTTTATGACGGCGGAACGCTTTGTCTTAACGGAAATCTGAAAGATCTCTATAAGCATATTCTTGTTTTTCAGCCGACGGTGATGCGAATTGTTCCGTCTCTTTGCAAATCAATGCTTACCCGTGTTAAGGTGATTGAAAGAAAAAATCCCGAACTTACTAAAAGAGAAGCGGCTGAACAGGTTTTCGGCAAAAACTTCAGAAGAATGATTGTCGGCAGTGCATTTTTAAGCGCCGCCATGATTGATGAGTATGAAAAATACGGAATAACTCCGAGAATGGGTTACGGAATGAGTGAATGCAGCCCGAGAATTTCCTATTCCGATTTCAGCGGGGTTGAAAAATATTCAACCGGCAAACTTCTCGGTACTGATGAAGTCAGAATTCAGAACGGTGAAGTTCAGGTAAAAGGTCCGTCGGTTATGATCGGCTATTACAAAAAGCCCGAAGCAACTGCCGAAGCGTTCACAGAAGACGGATTTTTGCACACAGGTGATCTCGGTTATCTGAAAGGCGATCATATCTTCCTTGTTGGCAGAAAGAAAAATGTTATCGTTCTTGCAAACGGCGAAAATATATCCCCGGAAGAAATTGAAAACAAGTTTGTTGACGACGGAATAATCAAAGAAATTGTTGTTATCGGAGAAGATGACAAATTGGTTGCTGAAATTTATCCCGATTATGAACTGATACAATCTCATGCAATTGAGAATGTTGAAGCGGAAATTGAAAAAATCGTTGACAGAGTAAATATTCAGCTCAACTCCGACAGACAGATTGATTCTTTCAGAATACGTGAAAAACCTTTTGAAAGAACGTCGACCGGTAAGTTAAAAAGAACCGAATTTTATTATAACTAAGCAAATCATTGATTTGGAATATTGATCAAAAAGTGAAAAGAGGTTGTTGAAATGATTGAAAAAACATTGCCTAACGGCGAAAAAGTTATGACTTTTCCGATGGCAACGCCCCAGCAGTTCATGTTCGGAATGTCTTTGCAATACGGCGGAGACTATCCGATCAATAATATTGGCTGCGGTTATTATTGGAAAGGCAACATGGATTTTGAAATTATGAGACAGTCTGTTTTGGAGGCTGTTGAAAGATGCGATACGATGCGTCTGAGATTCCTGCCTGATGAAAAATACAAAATTCTTCAGTATGTTGCTGCGAAAAGCGAAATGACAGTTGAAACACTTGATTTGAGCAATATGCCGAGGCAGCAGGCACACGAAGAGCTCACCAAAATTGCAAGAGGCCCCGTTCCCATGTTCGGCTGTGAACTGCACAGAATAAACCTTGTTAAGCTCGCAGACGGCTACAACGGAATCTTTATGAAATTGCAGCATCTTGCAATGGACGCTTTTTCAACAAAGATTTTTTTGACCGATATAATGGAAATCTATCTGAGCAAAACGCAGGGAAGGGCTTATCCGAAGCCGATGAAGCCTTATATTCCGACGTTGCTTAAAGAATTTGCTTATCTTAAAAGCGAAAAATATCAGATAGACCGTCAGTATTGGCATGATTCTCTTGCAAAAATGCCTGAGCCGATTTTCACAGACTATATGCTTGACAACCGCCTTAAAAAGCAAAGAGTTGAGCACCCCGAACATCGCTTTGCCGATATTCACACAGGTTCCCCCGAAGAGGGAGTTATCATCAAAGATATGAGCGGTGAGGACACAAAGAAATTCATGAAAATGTGCGACGACAACGGTCTTTCGGTTTGCGCCGGCATTTCAATGGGCGTTCGTACAGCTCTTTCCGTATTCAACGATAATGAAGAAGATGTTTCTTTCAAAATGATTGTTAACCGCAGAGGCTCGGTTGCAGAAAAGAAATCGGGCGGAATCCGAATCAACTTCTTCCCGATGAGAAGCATAATTTCTCCTGACAAGACCTTTAAAGAGGCAATTGAAGAAATTGAAGCGGTTCAGACAGAAATGTATCAGCACTGCAATCTCAGCTTTGTTGAAATGCTTGAAGTTCGTCATGAATCCATGCCTGCCGATGCAAAATGGGATTCAACTTATGACAGCGTCGGTTTCTCATATCAGCCGCTGATGGTTGTTCCCAATGTTGACGAGGAAACTGCAAAATCAGCAGAAAGCTATTGGTATAACAACGGCGCATCTATGATACCGCTTTATCTGACCGTCAGACACAGAGCATCTGACGGAGGATTTGAGTTCGTTTTTGAATATCGAAAAGACCCTGATCCTGTTTATGATATTGAAGTGTTCTATAAGAAACTTTATGAAGCGATGATGCTCGGAGCGGATAATCCGAATATCAAAGTTTCTGAAATTCTTGAAAAAACAGCAGTAACCGAGGAAGAAAGGAGTAAGGCATAATGGAAGAACTGATCGGTGTTATTGAAAATTATGTTGAACTTGACGACGAAATTACAGCAGATCTGAACTTTAAAAAGGATTTGGGCTTGAGCTCATTTGATACTGTTTGCATGATTGACGAAATTAAGGATACGCTTGGTGTAACGCTGAATCCGACAGATTTTGTCAAATACAAAACAGTCGGAGAAATGGCTGATTATATTCAGAGCATCAAATAAAATTTAGCCCCTTATTATTATCTTTTACAAATAAAAAAATGAAAATCTGCAAAGTCTTTTTGTAGCTTTGCAGATTTTCATTTTATTCACACACGGCATAAATGTTCGTTTCCCATGACGGAATATACGGGTGATGCCTCAGATATATTCTGTAATCCGGATTGAGCGCATGAATTTTCAGCGGTAATGCAAAAAAATCTTCGTTCCGGTGATAGGCGCAGACATAAAGCTTCGGTTTATATTTTTTGATGGTTTCTTCCGCGCCTTCAAGCGCTTTCAGCTCTGCGCCCTCAATGTCCATTTTAATAAAGGAAACCTCATGCTTTATGACATTGTCAACGCTGTCAAATTTTACGGGAATTCCGATTTTATCACGGTGCGAATTTCTTGAAGCGCTTTTAGAAAAGGTTAAAACAGCTTTTTCATTCCATGCTCCGATGTTATAACGGTTTATTCTTTCAATGTCGGCCGTCTTTCTTTCAAGCTTTTTGAAATTTTTTTCATCCGGCTCAAAAGCATCGATTGTATTATATTTGCCGCCGGTAAACGAAAGAAATTCTCTGATGGTGTCTCCGTCATAAGCGCCGAGATCAACAAAGGTTTCATTATTTCCGGGTTTGAGAATATTTTGGTAAACTTCTGCTTTTGGACTCTGGCATGAAAAAAGATAATCAATCTTGCCGCTGACTTTAAATCTCAGAACATCAAGAAAGGTTTTTTGCGATTTTTCATCTTCAAGAAGTGAAAAAGCCTTGTCAAATTCTTCGTTATGTTCTTTGATATAGTCAAAAGTAAAAAGACCTTTTCCGGCTATCGGAACGGTGGGCGAAACAAGTATGTGCTTTCGGCTTAACTGTTTGACAAAGCTTAGCATCTTTTCGTCATGCACGGCAAAAGTCATAACAATAATAAAATCTGCGTATTTTTCTTCAAGTTGTGAAAGCGTCAGAACTTTTTTTCCGTGAAAAAAATGACCGCGGACAAAGCCGTCGCTTGCAAAAGTGTCGGCAAAGCTTATTCCGATTTCTTCCAGCACATCAATAATCATATCGGCACCGTTTCCCATGCCGTAAAGGACAATCGGTAAATCAGTATTTTTCAAAAAATCCCAAACGGATGTTTCGTTAATTCTTTCTGTCATTTAACTATTCAACGGTACAGAATATTTTATAAAAAGACCTGATATTTGCACCGATTCCTTTCTTTCTTTTTTCACGCAAACATCTTTGAAAACAAAGACATAATTTAAAAAAGGCAGTATGCATGAAATATACTTACTTATATTACCATAACTAAAAATTAATTGCAAATTTATATTTTTTTTGGTGGTTTTTACACCAAAGTTTTTTATCTGTTTACTTGAATAAAATTGAAATAGTGCTATAATAATTGACGATAAATCAAGATTATGCCGTGTGCATAAGTAATTGATTGATATGTCAGAAAAGGAGGCTTGCAGAATATGGAAGAGCTTCTCGGCAAATTAATTGAAATTGATAAAAACGCACGTAAGCGCGTTGCAAAAGCTAAAAAGGCGAATACAAGAGTTCTTGAAGAAATTGAAAACAAAAAACAGGAACTGAAAGCGGGCGGCGAAGAAAAGTTTTCAAAAGAGCTTGAAAAAGAAAAAGAAAAGCAAAGCGCAATTTTGAAAGATGCATCGAAAAAAATTGATGCTGATTGTCGCAAAACCGTTTCTCAGATGGATAATCTTTTTGCCACCGAGGGTGAGAAATGGATCCAAAAAATTGTCAGCGCTGTTACAGAAAGCTGAATAATTTAACGGAGGTGACTTTAATGTCGAAAGCATCCAATGCGGTCCTAGCACTTTCAAGAGCTTTTTACGGAAAAAGATTGAATGAAAAGCAATATAATGACCTGCTTTCATGCAAAAGCATAAATGAAATTGCCTCTTATCTTCGTTCTTCAACGGTTTATTCTTCCGCTTTTGAGGGTGTTCCCGCTGCTGATTTCACGGCAAGGAGTCTCGAAGATATTATTGACAGATTCAGATTTGAAAGATTTATGTCAATTTGCCGTTATGAACTTGCAATAGGCAATGATTTTTATAAATATTTTATCGTTAAAACCGAAACCGAACAAATTCTTCGCTGTACGCTTCTTATGCTCGGACAGCG
>JBJFHW010000014.1:0-6507 GCA_051893965.1 Acutalibacteraceae bacterium | reverse complement strand
TTGAGCAAAAAACTTTTCTCCTTTTTGCACTGACTTTCCCTCGCGGCGTAATTGTTAAGATTTACTCACTCTACCCCGCGTGAGCATGCAAGCGGGGCTTGCCAAAAAACTTTTCTCCTTTTTGCACTGACTTTCCCTCGCGGCGTAATTGTAAAGATTATTGCTCTCTATCCCGCGTAACATCAGCGGGTATTACCCGCCGCTCCTTGTCAAGTATGACAGGGAGCGATTTTTTTGCTTTCGGAAGAAAAAATCGAAAAACCGCAAATGATGCCTTGTATCTTGTAAATATTAAAAAATATTAAGAAACAGCCGTTTTTCCGTTTTACTTGCACAAAACACGCAAGGAAACGCTTTTTTGGACGATATAGTGAAAGTGATATTCATATCCGCTCAGGGTTCGGATAATTTTACCCTGTCCGGTGGAAAAATTGCAGGAAAAAGGAGGTACTTTTGAAAAAACATTTAACTTCAAAAGAAAAGCTTTTCTGCGCTTATTTCAGAGCCGGCAGAAACGCAAGAGAGGCGGCGGCAAAAAGCGGCTATCTGTTTCCCGAAAAAGCGGCTTTGAAGCTTCTTGAAAAAAAGGAAATCAGAAACGAACTGTTTTCGCCGAAAAACGAAGAAAACGAAAGCGAGGTTATGTGCGGCTACCGCAGGCTTGCTTTCGGCTGCAACGCCGACGCGGTCGGACTGATTTTCTGCGATGAACAACCCGACAAGCAGGAAATTGAAAAAATGGATCTGTTTGGCGTTTCCGAAATCAAGCGACAAAAAGGCGGTGCGGTTGAAATCAAGTTTTTTGACAGGCTCAAGGCGCTTGAAAAGCTTGAAAGCTTCACAGAAAAACAAAGCGATGACGGCGAAAACAAGCTTTACAGCGCCATTGAAAACAGTGCGGTGGCTCTCGGAGAGTGCTGCGATGAAGAATAGATCGCCGAAAGGCTTTTCCAAAAAACAGCTGACGGTTCTTTCCTGGTGGCATGAAAAAAGCGAGTTTTGCTCCTATGACGGAATCATTTGCGACGGAGCGGTGCGAAGCGGAAAAACAACCTGCATGTCGCTTTCGTTTGTGCTTTGGGCATTTTATGAGTTTGATGACTGCAACTTCGCCCTTTGCGCAAAAACCATCACCTCTCTTCGCCGTAATATTCTGACATCACTGCTTGAAAATCTTCGAAGCATCGGGTTTGTTTGTGAAGAAAAAATTTCACAGAATCTCGTAACAATCAAAAAAGGCAAAAAAACAAACCGGTTTTATCTGTTCGGCGGACGCGATGAATCTTCCGCTTCCCTGATTCAGGGCATCACGCTGACAGGCGTGCTTTTTGACGAAGCGGCTCTGATGCCCCGCTCGTTTATTGAACAGGCGGTTGCAAGATGTTCGCCGGAAAGAGCAAAATTCTGGTTTAACTGCAATCCCGAAACGCCGTATCACTGGTTTTATGAAGAATGGATCAAAAAAGCCGAAGAAAAAAACTGTCTATATTTGAGCTTTCGCATGACCGATAATCCGTCACTTTCAAAAAAGGTTATCAAGCGTTATGAAAAGCTTTACAGCGGCGCGTTTTATGAACGCTATGTGCTCGGCAAATGGGTAAGCGTTCAGGGGCTTGTTTATCCGCAGGCGGCAGACGGAAAATACACGATGATGCCGCCGCCAAAAGAGGCTTCACGCTACTGCATTTCCTGCGACTACGGAACGGTGAATCCCTTTTCGGCGGGGCTTTGGGGCGAATATGACGGCCGCTGGTTCAGACAGCAGGAATATTATTTTTCTTCAAAACGCGAAGGCAGGCAGCAGACCGATGAAGAATATTACAGCGAGCTTGAAAAGCTTGCCGCGGGGAAAAAAATTGAAGCGGTTATTGTTGACCCGTCCGCCGCAAGCTTTATGGAATGCATCAGGCGGCACGGAAAATTCAAGGCTGTTCCGGCAAAAAACGATGTGGTTTACGGAATCCACGCGGTCAGTGAAGCGTTTGAAAGCGGAAAAATCTTTATCAGCCCCGTTTGCCGCGACACGCTTCGGGAATTCGGTCTTTACCGTTGGGAGGAAAACGCCGCCAAGGACTGCGTGAAAAAAGAAAACGACCATGCGATGGACGACATCCGGTATTTTGTTTCAACGTATCTGCGAACTTGCGAAGAGGTGTTTTTTGCTTCGGCGGCAGAAAGGTCTATATAATTCGGAATTTGGGCAGGCCAATCCAGCAGTGATTACGCGGGACAGAAAAGATGCCGGTCTGACCATACTGCCCGCGCAGGAGAGTTTTCTATATCGGCAAGTTGTTGTTTCAGCTTGTGCCGGTAGGTGGGTTGGTGCAAAGTGGGAACAATCTGCCCACCGGCGCCCGTGCGGCGAAGCCGCACACTTTGCACAGCCGCAGGCAGTGCAAAGAACAAAACCGCAGGTTTTGTGGGGGCGCCGCCCGGTTGTTTCCTGAGCCCACTTTCTGCAAGCCGCGCAGGTGCAGTTACAAACTTGCCGCCGGGAATCGGTCATCTTGCAGGAACAAATTTTCAACAGTCTGAACCAATTATTTTTCAGAAAGGAGTGAACAGACCCGTGCAAAGAAAAAAGAAAAACAAAACGCAAACACCTCAGAGCGCTGTCGCCGTAACACAGACAGCGTCAAACAGAAAGCCCTATTATTTTCTTGAAAGCTATTTTCCGCAAAGAGATAACGAAACCGAGCTTTACCGGACGCTTCGCTTCAGCGTTCCCGTTATTGACGCGGCAATTTCAAAGCTTGTAAGGCTTCTCGGAACATTTCAGGTTGAAACCAAAAGCAAAGCGGCTCAGCCGGCACTTGATTGTTTCTTAAAAAATGTGAATGTCGGCGGCGAACGGTTCGGCATTGACGCTTTTATTGATACCTTTTTTGAAGAGATGCTCACCTGCGGAACTGCGGTAGGTGAAATGGTCATAACAAACGGGCAGATTTCTCATCTTTATAATGCCGACCTGAAAAATGTTCTGCTTCGTCAGGGCGAATCGGCGGTTGACATCGTTGTCTGCGCCGATAACGGTTACGGTCAGTTTTCGCCGGTTAAGTATCCGTCGCTGATTCTTACGGGTGTGCATAATCCGCAGCCGGGCAAGATTTACGGCACTTCGATTTTAAAAGGTCTGCCGTTTGTCAGCGATATTCTGCTTAAAATTTATAACACCATCGGCATCAATTGGGACAGAGTCGGAAATATCCGCTACTGCGTCACCTATAAGCCGCAAAATGACGTCGTTGACAAAGCCTATGCCGAACAAAGAGCCAAACAGGTTGCCGAACAGTGGAGCAAGGCCATGGATTCAAACGGTCCGGTGAAAGATTTTGTTGCCGTGGGCGATGTTCAGATCAAAGCCATCGGTGCGGACAATCAGATTCTTGACAGTGAAGTTCCGGTCAGACAGTTGCTGGAACAAATTGTTGCAAAGCTCGGTATTCCGCCGTTTTTGCTCGGTCTGAACTGGTCGTCAACCGAAAGAATGAGTTCTCAGCAGGCGGATATTCTCACAAGTGAGATTGATTCCTACCGCCGCGAAATTACGCCGGTTATCAACAAAATCTGCGCAATGTTTCTTGCTCTTTCGGGCTACGACACCGACTTTGAGGTCGTCTGGGACAATGTTACGCTTCAGGACATTTCCGAAACGGCAAAAAGTGAATATTATAACGCGCAAAGCGAAAAAATCCGCCGCGAAACGCAAAACGGCGGAAAAAATTAAGGAGGAAAACGATTGCAGAACGAAGACATGACGTTAATCAACGAATATACACGAAAAGAGCTTTGTGAAGACGAAGTGTATATTTTTACCGTTACCCTTTGTGACAACGACATCGACAGAGATTTTGAACGCTTCACAAAAGAAGCGCTTGACGGTCTTTGCGGCTTGTTCCAAGGCAAAACGGGACTGTTTGACCACAACATGAAAAGCGAAGGTCAGAGCGCACGCATTTTTAAGACCTGGACGGAGACTGTGCCGGGCAAAAAAACGGCAGACGGTAAAGAGTATTATCGCCTGCGCGCCAAGGCGTATATGGTCAGAACAGAAAGTAACAAGGCGCTGATTGATGAAATTGAAGGCGGCATCAAAAAGGAGGTCAGCGTCGGCTGCGCAATGGGTAAAACCGTTTGCAGCATTTGCGGCGGCGATATGCGAAACGGTCAGTGCAGCCATATCAAAGGCAAAACCTATGACGGAGAGCTTTGCGTCGGGGTTTTGAGCGAGCCGTATGACGCTTATGAATGGTCGTTTGTTGCCGTTCCGTCGCAAAGGCAGGCAGGCGTGACAAAATCGTTTTTGACAAATGAAGCCGAGGAACGCGCAGTGAAGTTCTTAAAAAGTGCAGACGGTGCATTGAGCCTTTCAAAAGAGCAGGCGGAAAATCTTTCAGAATATATTGACGCGCTTGAAAAAGACAAAGAGGACGCCAAAGCGTTCCGTGCCGTTTTAAAAGACGAAATCAACAAATATGCCGCCATCGCCATGCCCTATGTTGACACAAAAGCGTTCCTTTGCGGAATTTCGGCGCTGAGTGCGCAGGAACTTTGTCAGATGCGCGACGGCCTGAAAAAGCAGATTAACGAAAAATGTGTGCCGCTCGTTCAGCTCGGCGGCATAAAAGAAACCAAAAACAGAAGCGACAACAGCGCTTACCAGATTTAAGGAGGAATAAAAACTTATGGCAAATTATGAAAACATCAGACTCGAAAAAGGTCTTTACACAACCGGAAAAAGCTTCACGCAGGCGCTTGAAGAGCTTGACCCGTCGGAAAATTACAAGGGCACTTCCCTTGAGGGACTTGACGCTTATCAGAGACAGCTCAAGCGCTTCGGCATCCGCATCTGCGGCAAAGGCAGTGACACGGTTGAAAAATTCTTCAAAACAACCGACAGCGCGGCTCTTTTCCCCGAATATATCAGCAGAGCCGTTTCTCAGGGCATTGCAGAAAACGATATTCTGCCCAAAATCGTTGCAACCGTAACCGAAATTTCCGGCTTTGATTACCGCACGATTGCCAGCGTACCGACCGAAAGTGCGCTTGAACTGAAAAGAATTGAAGAAGGCGGAACCATTCCCGAAACGGCAATCCGTACTTGCGAAAATCTTGTTAAGCTGAAAAAGCGCGGCAGAATGCTCATTGCCTCTTATGAAGCAATCCGCTTTCAGCGCCTTGACCTTTTCACCGTTATGCTCAGGCAGATCGGCGCCTACATTGCAAAAACGCAGTTGCAGGACGCCATTGACGTGCTTCTCAACGGCGACGGCAACGAAAACGCCATTGAAACCAAAACCACGGCTGTTTCCGGCGCGCTTGATTACAGCGACATGGTGGATTTCTGGAACGGATTTGATCCGTTCAACATGAACACCGTCATCGCTTCACCCGACATGACGGCAAAACTGCTCAAGCTCAGCGCTTTTCAGGACGCGGCGGCAGGCCTTGATTTCCATGCAAGCGGCAAGCTGATCACTCCGTTCGGTGCTGAACTTCTGAAAAGCTCATCTGTCGGCGAGGGTACGCTGATCGGTCTTGACAGAAACTTTGCACTCGAACAGGTTCAGGCAGGCTCGGTTATCACCGAATTCGACAAGCTGATCGACAGACAGCTTGAAAGAGCTTCCATCACTTCCATCTGCGGCTTTGCAAAAATCTTCAGCGGCGCTTCACAGGCTCTTTCGGCAAACGCGGTGACAGAATGATTGACGAACTGAAGGTCTACAACCGCTTTTTAAAAAGCGAAAACACCGGCGGTGCCGATGATGAGCAGGTGCACAGTGCCTGCCGCAGAGCCGTTTGCTGGATTGAAAACAAGCTCAAAGATGACGTCGACGAAAACAGCGAGCTGGTTTTAGACACGGCCTGCGCCATGGCAAAGTTTACTCTTTATTGCAGCACAGCAGAGGATGAATTCAAATTCAGCGCGGGAGATGTCTCCGTAAGCGGCGAAGCGGAAAAGAATTTTGAAAAACAGCTTAAAATTCTTGAATTTGCTCTTTCTCAGGCAAGCGATATTCTCAAAGACGGAGGGTTTTGCTTTGTTTCGTCCTGAAAAAAAGACCGAAGAATATATAAGCAAATACGGCCGCACGCTGACGCTTATTAAAGGCGAAGAAAAAGAAACCTTCAAAGCGTTTCTTCAGCCGCTTCGATATAAAAACAAAATGTATTTAAGCTCGGTCTCAACCGATCTCGGCTATGACAGCACGGGAAAATATCTGCTCATTTGCCCTGCCGAACCCGATATAAGCGAGGCGGACGGCTACAAATGCGTCATCACGGACGGCGAAAAGAAATATATCGTTGACCGATGCGAAAAAATATATCTTTCTCAAACGCCGGTTTATTGCTGGGCGGTTGTTACGGCGGTTTAAAAATAATGAAAGGAAAGGAAATGGCAAAGGCGGTCATCCGGCTGCCTTTGCCGCACGCAAAAAATGCAGACGAATGAAATTGTCAGAGATTTAATTGAGAAAATTAATGCCTGTGAGGGTGCGGGAG
>JBJFHW010000013.1:0-6546 GCA_051893965.1 Acutalibacteraceae bacterium | reverse complement strand
TTTTTTCAGAATAATTGTCAAAGGACCGGGCCAGAATTTTTCTGCAAGAAGTTTTGCTTTTTGCGGAATTTCGCTTGTCAGTCTGTCCCATTGTGAAAGGTTGCTGATATGCACAATCAGGGGATTATCGGACGGTCGGCCCTTTGCTTCATAAATTTTTGAAACTGCCTTTTCGTCAAGGGCATTTGCCGCAAGACCGTAGACGGTTTCGGTCGGAATTGCCGCAAGACCGCCATGGCGCAGAACCTCGCCGACTTCTTCAAGGCGCGGATCGTCCGGTGATGTAATTTTTAAATATTTCGTTTTCATTTTTATCATCTCGAATGAATTTTATTGATCGTTATTTTCACTTTCGGTGCTGCCCTGAAGCTTTTTTGCCGTGTCGGCAGTGATCAGCGCGTCAATCACTTCGTCAAGGTCGCCGTTGATGAACTGCTCCAGTTTATAGATTGTCAGACCGATCCTGTGGTCTGAAATGCGGTATTGCGGAAAGTTATAGGTTCGGATTTTTTCGCTTCTGTCGCCTGAACCGACCTGTGCTTTTCTTTCGCCTGCAACGGCGTCGGCCTGCTTTTGCTTTTCGTTTTCAAGCAGTCTTGCACGAAGCACACGCATGGCTTTTTCTTTGTTTTTGTGCTGGCTTCTTTCGTCCTGACATTCAACAACCGTGCCCGTGGGCAAATGCGTAATCCGGATTGCGCTTTCGGTTTTGTTGATATGCTGACCGCCGGCTCCGCTTGAACGGAACGTGTCAATCTGTAAATCGGCAGGGTTGATTTCAATGTCAACGTCCTGCGCTTCGGGAAGCACGGCAACGGTTGCCGCAGAAGTATGGATTCTTCCCTGCGATTCTGTTTCGGGAACACGCTGAACGCGGTGGACGCCGCTTTCAAATTTAAGGCGCGAATAGGCACCTTCACCGATTACCATAAAGCTGATTTCCTTAAAGCCGCCGAGTTCGGTTTCGTTGGCATAAAGAACCTGCGTTTTCCAACCTTTCTTTTCGGCATACATGGTATACATCCGATAAAGCGTTGCGGCAAAAAGAGCGGATTCTTCGCCGCCTGTTCCGCCTCGGATTTCAACGATAACATTTTTGTCGTCGTTCGGATCTTTCGGCAGAAGCATAATTTTCAGTTCGTCTGAAAGCTTTGCAATTTGTTCTTTGGCTTCTTCCAGTTCTTCGGCTGCCATTTCACGGATCTCCTTGTCGGAGGAAGTGTCTTCCAGAAGCTCTTTGGCTTCTTCGGCATCTTTTTTTGCCTTTTTATAAAGACGGTATTTTTCAACAATCGGCTGAAGATTTTTCTGCTCTTTCATCAGAGCGGTATATTTTGAAATGTCGCAAACAACCTGCGGATCAAACAGCGCCGCAGATACCTCTTCAAATCTTTTTTCAACGGCATCAAGCTTATCAAGCATTTTCCGTTTCCTCCGTATGAATGATTTTTTTGATGTTTTTTTCCGCCTTTTTTCTCGGAACAAGAACAACATGGCCGCATTTTCTGCACCGAAGCTTAAAATCCATGCCTGTTCTGATCACATCAAATTCGTTAAAACCGCAAGGGTGGTTCTTCTTCATTATGAGCACATCGCCCAGTCTTATATCCATAATAAACGCCGCGCAGAAACGGATTTCAAAATGCATTCTCTTTGTTTCTGCCGTGTCCTTTCCAAATAATTTTGCGCGCAAACAGCGGCTGACGGTTCAAACCTTGTTACAGCTGCCGCCAAGCTATATTTCAGTTCAAGAGATTTCTTTATATTATATCAAATATAAGAAAAAATATCAATCATTAATTAGGAGGTCAGAAAGCAAGATGCTGAAATTCAGACATTAGCCATTCGGAATTTTACAAAAATCACAAAAGACAAAGGCACGGAAGTTTCAGTATATGATCTGTTTAAAAGCAGAAATGGATAAATGATAACTTATGAAAGGGGAAAAACGGAAAAGTTCTGTTATTTTGCAGGGAAACAAAAGCATATAAATTATTATATAACCGGTCTGTATTAATGCGGAATTCGGAATGCGGAACTCGGAATTGTGGTCGCGGGTGAACTTGGGTTTCGTTGGTTAGTTTTCACCCGCAAAGCAAGTTTTACTGCTCAGGGAAGTTTGTAGATTTTAAAATATTATAATTTACTTTCTTCCGATAGGCAGTCGGTTTATTCTGCGGGAAATCAGTTTTTTGTGGTACACGGTAAAATCGCGACCGCAATTCCGCATTCCGAATTCCGCATTCCGAATTAAAAAACTTCCGGCTCGGGCAGATGAGTTGAAGCTCAGTACAATCCCGAACGGGATCGCTGCCACCGTGTGGCCGGTTTTAAAATTACCTTGTATGTTCAAACCAAGAGGCAAAAAAGCTTCTCGGGTTATCAAATGCCTTTAAAAGGCGGAAAGGGTTATCAAAATGAAAAAATATTATCCGGAAAACTATCTGATTTCAACGGAAGAAAACCAAAATGCTCTGTCATCAAAGGCTTCGCTTCGCGAGGCATATTACAGCGGAAAAATTCTGGAGGCAAGAGCCGCTTTGTGCGACAAAGATCATAATCTTCATGTTGACCTCGGTGTTATGAAAGGAATTATACCAAGAGAGGAGGGCGCAATCGGTATTGATGACGGAAGCGTCCGCGATATTGCAATTATTTCAAGGGTAAATAAACCCGTTATGTTCCGAATCATTGATTTCAAAACCGATGAAAGCGGTCAGACCTATGCCGTGCTCAGCCGCAAAGCGGTGCAGCAGGAGGCTATGCAGGAATATATTTCCAAGCTCAAGCCCGGTTTTGTGATTGACGCCGTTGTGACACATATGGAAAATTTCGGCGTGTTTGCAGACATAGGCGCAGGAATTTCGGCGCTGATGCCGATTGACAGCATCTCCGTTTCAAGAATACCGCACCCGTCGGCACGGTTTTCAGCCGGACAGAAAATTAAAGCGGTTGTTAAGGCGGTTGACGAAAGCGGCAGAATCACGCTCAGCTATAAAGAACTTTTGGGAACATGGGAAGAAAATGCCGCTCTTTTCAAAGCAGGTGAAACCGTTCCCGGCATTGTCCGCTCCGTTGAGCGCTACGGTATTTTTGTTGAGCTGATGCCGAATCTTGCCGGACTTGCGGAATATGTTCCCGGTGTTGTTCCGGGACAGCACGCAAGCGTATATATCAAAAATCTCATTCCCGAAAGAATGAAAATCAAGCTGATTATTGTTGATTCCTTTGACGCGGAATATCCCATTGCTCCCGTCACTTACTATAACCAAAGCGACTATATTGACCGTTGGGTCTATTCTCCGGCTTCCTGTGAAAAGGTGATTGAAACAGTTTTTTCGCCGGAACAGTTGACTGAAACGGCAATTTGATATATTATTAATTTAACAGCCGGTAAAAAGCAGTTTTTTCATCGGCTGCGGTAATAAATTATACGAAGAAAACGAAACCGCCTTTAATCGGCGGAAAAAGGAAGAGTCAAAATGGGCATTTTTAAAAAAGCAAAAAACAAAGGTAAAACCATCAAGTTCAACACGGAGCGCGCAGCCTTTTCGGCCATTTCAAACCCTGCCGTCGGCGTTCTTTGTTCACCGCCCGACCTGAGCAAGGCAAAAAGAGTTCTGTTTGTTCAGCCGCACCCCGATGACAACGAAATCGGAGCAGGCGGCACCATGGCATGGCTTGTTTCGCTCGGTATTGAGGTCTGGGAACTGACGGTTACCGATGACCGATACGCAAACCCCGAATATATCGGCAAAGAAAACGAGACCGAAACAATCAGACAAAAGGAAGCAAAGGCGGCACAGGAATATCTCGGCGTGAAAAACGCAGGCTTTCTCGGCTTTCATGACAAAACGAGAGCAACGGTTGATGAAATTTCAGTGGCCGTTATGCAGGTCATCAGAAAAATCAAACCGGATTTTGTGCTGACCGTTGATCCGCTTCTTGAAAGCGAATGTCACAGCGATCACATCAAGGTGGGCACGGCAGTCAAATATGCCTGCATGGACAGCGAATGTAATTTCTATCCCGAGTTTCAGGACGGAAAGCTTCGTGACGATGCGTGGAAAGTCAGCGGTATAGGCTATTATTATACCGACAAGCCGAACACGCTGGTTGACATCACCGATTTTGAAGAAAAGAAAATGGAAAGCATCAAGCTTCATGTTTCTCAGGCTGACCCGACGCTTCTTTTGGGAATCCGACTTCAGCAGCAGGCTTTTGCAAGCGGAACGCAGTTCAAGGCCGCCGAGCCGCTGAGACTGCAAAGCGCACTTCAGATGCACTGCTTTGGTTTGCCGATTAAATAAAATATGACACAGGAAACTGCAATTTCAGAAATGAGGTTGCAGTTTATTTGTGTTTGAAAGGGCGGGGAAACCCGAAAAGATTGCTGTTTGTTCGGCGCGTATTTCAAAAAAGAACCGTTTGAGATGAATTTTGACTATTTCAAAAAGCTTTCCGGCACATTTTTTGTTGCAGCTTTCCAAAAATTTAATTTTCTTTGCTTATTCTATTGCATGAAAGCCAATAATTTGTTATTATAATCAGTGGTAAAAAAGGACGGGCTATTGCCTGACCGACCAATATTATGAATTCCGAAAGGAGAACAGACACATGAATTATTCACAAGAAGTTGAAAGAATGTGCGTGGTCGCTAAAGGACCCAAACACGGCCCGGCTCCGATTCCCGAAGAGGGAAAATGGGTAAAGGCTTATGAAATCAAGGATATTTCCGGCTTTTCCCACGGTATCGGCTGGTGCGCTCCTCAGCAGGGCACCTGCAAGCTTTCTTTGAACGTTAAAAACGGTATCGTTGAAGAGGCTCTTGTTGAAACAGTAGGCTGCTCGGGTATGACTCATTCTGCTGCTATGGCTGCTGAAATTCTTCCCGGCAAAACGCTTCTTGAATGCCTGAACACAGACCTTGTTTGCGATGCAATCAACGTTGCAATGAGAGAAATCTTCCTCCAGTTCGTTTACGGACGCACACAGTCGGCATTTTCAGAAGACGGTCTGGTTGTCGGTGCAGGTCTTGAAGACCTCGGCAAGGGACTTCGTTCACAGGTTGGCACAATGTTCTCAACCAAAGAAAAAGGCGTTCGCTATATGGAAATGGCCGAGGGCTATGTTACAAAAATGGCTCTTGATGAAGACAACGAAGTAATCGGTTATCAGTTCATCAGACTCGGCAAGATGCTTGAAGATATTCGCCACGGCGTTTCTGCTGATGAGGCTTTGAAAAAGAATACCGGCACATATGGCCGCTTTGAGAACGCTGCGAAATATATCGATCCGCGTGAAGAATAATAAAGAGAGGGAGGAAATTAATAATGGCTAACGATGTAAAGTTTGAAGGCAAAGAAAGAAGAATGGCTAAAATTGAAGCTTGCCTGAAAGAATACGGCATTGCTTCTCTTGAAGAAGCCCGCGATCTCTGCCTTTCAAAAGGTATTGATGTTGAATCAATCGTAAAGGGTGTTCAGCCCATCGCTTTTGAAAACGCTGTCTGGGCATATACACTCGGTGTTGCACTCGCTCTCAAATCCGGCGTTGCAAAAGCTTCCGACGCTGCTGCAACAATCGGCAAGGGACTTCAGGCTTTCTGCATTCCCGGTTCTGTTGCAGAACAGAGAAATGTCGGTCTCGGCCACGGCAATCTTGCAGCAATGCTTCTGAAAGAAGAAACAAAATGCTTTGCTTTCCTTGCAGGTCACGAATCATTTGCTGCTGCTGAGGGCGCAATCGGTATTGCAAAAACTGCAAACAAGGTTCGCAAGCAGCCCCTTCGCGTAATCCTTAACGGTCTCGGCAAGGACGCAGCTATGATCATTTCAAGAATCAATGGCTTCACTTATGTTCAGACTGACTATGATTTCTTCACAGGTGAACTCAATGTTGTGAAAGAAAAGGCATATTCCGACGGTGAAAGAGCACAGGTTCGTTGCTACGGCGCAAACGATGTTCTGGAAGGCGTTGCCATCATGAAGAAAGAGGGCGTTGATGTTTCCATCACAGGTAACTCAACCAACCCGACGCGTTTCCAGCACCTTGTTGCAGGCACATACAAAAAGTGGGCAAACGAAAACGGTGTTGACTATTTCTCTGTTGCATCAGGCGGCGGCACAGGCCGTACGCTTCACCCGGACAATGTTGCAGCAGGTCCTGCATCTTACGGTCTGACGGACTCAATGGGCCGTATGCACGGTGACGCTCAGTTCGCCGGTTCATCATCTGTTCCCGCTCATGTTGAGATGATGGGACTGATTGGCATGGGCAACAACCCGATGGTTGGTGCCACTGTTGCATGTGCAGTTGCAGTTGAAGAGGCTATGAAAGCCTGATAAATAAAGGGTTTTCATGAAATTTTGTCTCCTGTTCCGGTTTGGAGCAGGAGATTTTTTTGTGCCAAAAAGGCATCAAAACTGCACAAAACTTATCAAAAAATCGAAGTTTAAATTTCAGAGGCTGCTTGCCCACTCCATTTTACCGTAACCCCCAAATAACCCCTCGACTACCCAAGAAGACCAAAGCAATCTAAAATAG
>JBJFHW010000012.1:0-6580 GCA_051893965.1 Acutalibacteraceae bacterium | reverse complement strand
CTCCACACTCCAAACTCCACACTCCAAACTGAATCAGGCTCTGTGCCACTTGACGCCCTGCGGTGTATCTTCAAGCACAATGCCCTGCGCTTTGAGTTCATCGCGGATACGGTCTGCCTCTGCCCAGTTCTTTTCTTTTCTTGCCGCATTTCTTTTTTCAATCAGAAGTTCAATTTCATCATCAAGACTTCCGGCTGCCTTTCTGTTATAAAGCAGACCGAGTACATCTGTCAGTTCATCAAAAATCTTGGCGGCATATTCTGTCAGTGCCTTTGACTGAACACCCTCGTTAACATGCGTGTTGATGTCTCTGACAAGCTCAAATACAACGCCGATGGCGTCGGCAGTGTTGAGGTCGTCCTCCATCGCTTCGATGAATTCGGCTTTTCTCTTGTCGATCAGCGCAATGATTTCATCATCGTTTGCTCCTTTTTCTTGGGTCGCATTGCTGATTGCAAAATCAAGGTTGTCACGGCAGGTATACATTCTTTCAAGCGATGCCTT
This sequence comes from Acutalibacteraceae bacterium, assembly GCA_051893965.1. Lineage (GTDB taxonomy): Bacteria > Bacillota > Clostridia > Oscillospirales > Acutalibacteraceae > UBA6857. The sequence continues at coordinate 6,076 of JBJFHW010000012.1, read as the reverse complement.
GCATGATGTGACGGCGTCAAAGCTGTAATTGATCGGGCTTCTGTATTGGCAGGAAATCATCAGAAAACGAATCGGCTCATAACCGAACTGTTCGGCAACGTCACGAACCGTAAAGAAGTTTCCGAGCGATTTTGACATCTTGACCTTGTCAACGGTGATGAAGCCGTTGTGCATCCAATAGTTGGCAAACGGCTTTGCATTGCAGCATTCGCTTTGTGCAATTTCGTTTTCATGGTGCGGGAAGATCAGATCCTGACCGCCGCAGTGAATATCAATCGTTTCGCCGAGGAAGCGTCTTACCATGGCACTGCATTCAATGTGCCAGCCGGGTCTGCCGTGTCCCCACGGTGATTCCCAATAAGGCTCGCCCGGTTTTGCCGCTTTCCAGAGGGCAAAATCCATCGGTTCTTTTTTTACCTCGCCGATGTTGATTCTTGCGCCTGCTTCAAGGTCTTCCAGCGGCTGATGTGAAAGCTTTCCGTATTCGCCGAACTTTTTCGTGCTGAAATATACATCGCCCGAAGCTTCATAAGCATAGCCTTTTTCGATTAAGGTTGAAACGATGCTGATGATTTCGTCAATATTTTCCGTAGCTTTCGGGTGGTGGGTTGCTTCTCTGACATTCATGCCCTTGGCATCTTTCCAGAATTCTTCAATATATTTTTCGGAAATCTGCTTATAGGTCAGACCCTCTTCGTTTGCGCGGCGAATGATTTTGTCATCAATATCGGTAAAGTTCTGAACAAACGTAACCTTGTTGCCCCTGTATTCCAGATAGCGGCGAAGCACATCAAAAACGCAAAGCGGTCTTGCGTTACCGATGTGAATAAAGTTATAGACAGTCGGTCCGCAGGCATAGATTTTGTATTCGCCTTCTTTGATGGGAACAAGTTCTTCTTTTTTTCTTGTTAAAGTGTTAAAAATTCTCATTGTTTTTTATCCTTTCAAACTGATTTTTTTGTTTCGTATTCTTTAAGCTGTTTTTCAAGTCTTTCAACCTTGCTTCTCAGCGAACAAAGTTCCTGCGCAACCGGGTCGGGAACATGAATATGGTCAAGGCGATCAACGCGAAGACCGTTTTTCTTGACAACCATGGCGGGAACACCGACCGCCGTTGCATTCGGCGGAATTTCCGTAAGCACAACGGCTCCTGCGGCCACATTGGAATTATCGCCGATTTTGAACGGTCCGAGCACCTTTGCGCCTGCGCCGATGAGAACATTGTTTCCGATTGTCGGGTGTCGCTTTCCGTGTTCTTTTCCCGTTCCGCCGAGCGTTGCTCCCTGATAAATGGTGCAGTCATCGCCGATGATGGTTGTTTCGCCGATGACAACGCCCGTTCCGTGGTCAATGAAAAGTCTGCGTCCGATTTTTGCACCCGGGTGTATTTCGATGTTGGTTTTTTTCACGCATCTTTGAGAAATTGCCCTTGCTGCAAAAAACATTTTATGCTCATAAAACCAATGGGCTCTGCGATACATTCTGACCGCCTTGAAGCCCGGATAAAGAAGCATAATTTCAAGCGTGCTGTGAACGGCAGGATCTCTGTCGCGCACGCACTGCAAGTCCTCTTTTAATCTGTCAAACATGCAATCACTCCGAAAAAAAGTGTTTTATTTTGAAAAGTCAATAAGATTTCTGCTGTTGTAAAGATAAACCGCGCCCGAAGCAACCGTTAAAGCGGCAACAATCCACATCAGCACATTGGAAACAGCCGAAACCGAAAACGGAATAAAACTCGGCATTCCGAACTGCATGAAGATCATAATGACAACAGTGAAAACCATCTGACAAACGGTTTTCAGCTTGCCCCAGAAGCCTGCCGCAATCACAACGCCCTGTTCAATGGCAACCATGCGAAGCGAGGTTACAATGAACTCGCGGGAAATGACAATCATAATTACCCAACTGCTGCAAAGGCCGTATTTGAGAAAAGCCAGAAGCGCCGCAAGAAAAAGCATTTTGTCGCCGACCGGGTCGCAAAGCTTTCCGAATACGGTGATCTGGTTATATTTTCTTGCAAGTCTGCCGTCAAAGAAATCAGTCAGCGATGCAATGCCGAAAATGATTGCGGCAACAAGAAAATGATGTTTGAATTCAAGAAGCATGACCGCAAGATAAATCGGTGCAATAATCATTCTTGAAAGGGTAAGTTTGTTCGGTAAATTCATTTTTTTAAGCATAGGGAACTCCGTAAAAGTTTATTTTTTCCGTTTTTTCAGCAAAAATAAAGCCCCTGTTGCCGAAGCAACAGAGGCGCAGTGCGCGGTTCCACTCTGATTTCTAACTCAAGGTCCGTTAACGCCGGATTACGCCCTCGGATACTGAACATTAAAGCCGTTCCCCTCGGGTGCTGACGGGTGCATTTCGACGCTGTTCAAACAGGGCACTTTCACCTGACTGCCCCTCTCTGCGAATGAAAAAAAGCAACTACTTCTCCCGCTGCGGCGGCCCCCATTGTCCGCCTTTTCGCATTTCAAGCTGTTGTATTATATTATATACATCGAAACTGTTTTTGTCAACAGAAAACTCAAAAAGTGAGTTATTGCTCACCTGACAAATTTTGAAAAAGAGCAAGATATTCCTTTTCTGTCTGCTCAAAGCCGTGAAAATCAAAATCAAGCTTTATATTGATTTCGGGAACATAATCAAGCAGCTCTCTGCCCATAAGCGGCAAAAACTCATGATAAAGCATACAGTCATCAACGGCGCTTATCAGCTTTTGCTCTTCTTCATCGGGAACGCTTCCGAGAAATTTGATATAAATTGTATCCTGAAGTTTCTTTTCAAATTTCAGATAATCATTCAATCGGCTTTTGACCGGCCTTGTTATGTCTGCGATGTACGCTTCGCTTGCATCATGAAGCAAACAGGCAAGTGCGGTGTGGCTTGAATAACCTCTTGCCAAAGCCTCTTTTGCACAGCAGACACAATGCTGTGCAACGCTGTAAAACACCGGAAACTGACCGCCTGCCCTGCAAATTAAAGAAAGCGCATGCGCAATATCCTCTATGCAAAGCATGCTTTCGTCCGGCTCACAGGGGTCAATTCTTTTTTTGGTAAATGTTGATATGCAGCCCATGATTTTCCTTTCCCTTTTTATCAGTCATTATCTTTTAGAACCTCTGCAACCAGATCGCAGTCATCAACACCGATGATTTTTGCAAAAACAAAATCGCCCGCATGAAGCTCTTCATCGGTTGAAAGAATCACCCTACTGTCAATTTCCGCACAGTCCATATAGCTTCTGCCGTAATAAAGCAAATCGTCTTCATCAAAGCCGTCAACAATGATGCGCATTGTTTTGCCGATTTTTTCCTTTTGCTTGCGGTCAAAAATTTCATATTGCTGCTGCATAATCAGCTCGGCGCGGTGATTTTTTGTTTCATCGTCAAGCTGATTTGGCATGACTGCCGCAGGCGTTCCCTCTTCGGGAGAATAGGCAAAACAGCCCAGACGGTCAAACTGAGCTTCTTGCACAAACTGAGAAAGCGTTTCAAAATTTTTCTCTGTTTCGCCCGGAAAGCCGGTGATAAAGGTTGTTCTGATGATTACATCGGGAATTTTTTTGCGTATTTTTTCAATAAGCGCCAGATATTCTTTTCCGTCACCCTTTCGGTTCATGCGCTTTAAAACATCGGCGTCGGCATGCTGAAGCGGAAGGTCGATATAGTTGCAGATTTTTTCTTCTTCGGCAATCGTTTCAATCAGCTCATCGGTCATGCTGTCGGGATAGCAGTAAAGCAGTCGGATCCATTCAATGCCGTCAATTTTACAAAGTTTTCTGAGCAAATCCGAAAGCTTCAGCTTTTTATAAAGGTCGATGCCGTATTTGGTTATATCCTGCGCAATGACAACAATTTCCTTTGTTCCGTCTGCGGCAAGCGCCCTTGCTTCTTCAAGAATATCTTCCATGCTTCTGCTTCTGTAATTTCCTCTGATATACGGAATGGCACAATAGGCACATCGGTTGGAACAGCCCTCGGCAATTTTGAGATAGGCTCGATATGACGGGGTTGTGAGCATTCGGTCGCCGTTCATCGGAAGACAATATTCCGACGGAAATTCGCTGACCTTTGCGCCGCCGAGAACACGGTTAACCACTTCGACTATGTCGCCGTTTGCACCGATTCCGGCAATTCCGTCAATTTCGGGCATTTCGGAAAGCACCTGCGATTGATAGCGCTGAGCAAGACAGCCGGTAACAACAAGATAGCCGACTTTGCCCTCTTCTTTAAGCTTTGCAACGGAAAGAATGGTTTCAATCGCTTCTTTTTTTGCGTCGTCAATAAAGCCGCAGGTGTTAACAATCACAAGGTCTGCGCCCTCAACCTCGCCCGTAATTTCATAGCCGGCGTCTTTCAGCTTGGCAAGCATGATTTCCGCATCAACCTGATTTTTCGGGCAGCCGAGGCATATCATTCCTATTTTCTTTTTCATTCTGTTTTCCTGCCGTGCAAAAGCATGGCTTTTTCCTTTCTGTGTGAATCAATCTCTTGTTATCTTAAAAAGTCTTGCGCCGTGAGGAGCGGTTTCGGCTGCAAAAATGGCATCGGTCACAGCAAATTCCCTGTGCGCCCACATATCCCAAACCTTGTATTGTCCCGAGCCGAGCGCAACATCGGTTATATCAAACGATATATTTCTCGGTTTATCGTCGGTATTGAAAAGAGCGGCATATTTGCAGCGCTCTCCCTTTGAAATCCAAACGATTTCTCCCTTGCCATCGGTTTCGGTTCTGCGAAGCTGCCTTGCTCCATGCGAATTTTTAAGCATATCTATCAGCTCCACATTTGTCAGCAGAGAGAGCGTGAAATCATCGTTATCGCGCATTTCTCCGCCTATCATCAGCGGCGAGCGGAAAATTGACCAGAGGGTAAGCATCGTTATCTGCTCATCGTGGGTAAAATTTGTCAAGCGTGTTTTGTTCCATGAGGTATTGCCGCACACGGCAAGCTTACCGATCGGAAGCATATCGCAATCGGGCCAGGCACCGGGCTGAACATATTCCTGCCACGCAAAGCAGCGCCAAAACATATCGTGAAGCTTTTCCCAGCTATCCCAGAAATCGCCCGTTATGCGCCATAATTCGGCATTGGCGGCAAGATGCTCATGCTCCTGAACCGGAGCGGGGCCGGGCGAAAGGCTCAGCACCATCGGTCTGCCGCAGCGCTCAAGCGCACCGCGAATCAGCTCAAGTTCTTCCCTTGCCGAATACGGCATATCAGGGCGAAACTCGGTGTTTGCAATGTCGTCGCATTTTATATAATCAACGCCCCACGAAGCATAAAGCTCAAAAAGGGAGTCGTAATATTCCTTTGCACCGTGCGCTTTCGGATCAACGCCGTACATATCCGTGTTCCACGAGCAAACCGAAAAGGGGTGCGCAATATCCCGTGCGCTGACGCCCTCACATTTGATTTTTGCGCCCGAATGAACAGCCTGTCTCGCAATTCCTCTCATGATGTGAATTCCAAATTTAAGGCCAAGAGAATGAATGTAATCGGCAATCGGCTTGAAGCCCTTGCCGCCTGCCGAAGACGGAAATCTTTCGGGAGCGGGAATAAGGCGGGAATATTCATCCATATAAAGCGGTGCAAATTTATGATAATCAAAGCTGTCTGCCGTAGGCTCCGACCATTGAATATCGCAAACAATGTATTCCCAGCCGTATTCTTTGAGATATTTTGCCATATAATCGGCATTTGCAAGAAGCTGTTTTTCATTGACGGAAGCTCCGTAGCAATCCCAGCTGTTCCAGCCCATGGGCGGAGTCGGTGCAAGAAGCTTATTCATTTTCATTATCCTCTTTCAAAAATTCATCTTCATCGGCTCTGCTGCTTCGTTCTTCAAGTGCCTGCTTGATTTCGCCGTAGCTGTAGCCCATACGGACAAGACCGTTGAACGCTCGGTTGATGCCTTTTTCGGTGTCAAGGTATTTGCCGTATTTTCTTTCGAGAATGTCGCAAAGGTCATCACTGCAAAATTCAAGTTCTTCGGTCACTTCATCTATGATTTCACGGTCGATTCCCTTTTTATAAAGTTCCTGAACAATGCGCCGTTTGCCAAAGCCTTT
>JBJFHW010000011.1:0-6590 GCA_051893965.1 Acutalibacteraceae bacterium | reverse complement strand
CGGTCATTTCGGTAAATCACCCCGAATGTGATGTTTGTCCTTATCTTTGGGGCGATGACAGCGTCTATGATATGATGGAAATCTGGAACGGTCCGATGCGTGCGACAAATATGCGGGGAATTCAAAAATGGACAAAGCTGCTTGAAAGCGGCAGAAAAATTCCGGCTGTCGGCGGAAGCGACTTTCACAGAAATCTTTCCCCAGTAAGACTCGGAAATCCCGTAAGCGCCGTTTATACCGATGATCCGTCCGCAAGCGGTATTCTTGAAAGCATCAGAAGCGGACATCTTTTTGTATCTTCTTCCAAAAAATCGCCGTCCATACTGCTTCGCTGTCAAAACAAAATCATGGGCGACACCGTCACATTGAACGGCAAAACCGAAACCGTCAGAATAGAAGCCGAAAATCTCAGTGGTCACAAGCTCTTTGCGGTCACCGCAAAAGGCGGAAGGCTTTTAAACGGCAATGAATTCACGGTTGACGCCGAGGATCAATTTGCTTATGTCAAAGCGGTCAAAGGCGGCATCATCAGAACGGTCACAAATCCGATCTATTTCGATCATTAATAATTATACTACTATACAAGTCGCCCACAGTCAGGCGCTCAAACCACCATGAGCGGTTCCCGACTGTGGGCGACTTATCGATTTTTAAACAAACGAAGATCGATTGTTATAATTAAACTCAAATAGTTTTCTTAGATTCTGTGTCCGTCGGTAATGCGAATCTTTCCGACAACGGGCGCTTTGATTTCGCCGACAAAAGTGTCTTCTTCAAAGGTGAAAATGCCGTCAAGCTTTCTGCCGGGAAGAACGGATATTGTTCCTGTTCCGCTCAGGGACTTGCCGTCAGGCTCTTCCTTGATTTCAATGAAATTGATTTTTGCGGTTTTCAGAGCACCGGGAAGTACCGTTTCAATCTTATAACCGCCGTTTTCATCTTCGCTTATGGTAAATTTTACCTCACCTCTTGCGATTCTGACATTGATTTTTCCTGCCCATGAACCTAAACCTATTTTTGCCATTTTTATTACCTCCTAATGATATTTTAAAGTGAATATTGTTTTCCGATATCGATGCCCCGGTCGAGCGCTTTGATGTTCATTTCAAGCACTCCGGGCTTTTTTTGTGCAAACTTTTCTTCAAGTGAAGAAAGAAGCGTTTCTCTGTTGACAATTCCGGTTGCTCCGATAAGAATTCCGAGCAGAATGATGTTTGCCGTTTTGACACTTCCGAGTTCAAGCGCAATATCATCAACATCGGCAGCAATTACCGTTATGTCATTACGGTCGCTTGTGTCTTTGACTCTGCTGGAGTTAACAACCAGAATTCCGCCGCTTTTCAGGTCATCAATATACCTTGCGTAAGCCTGTGCATTCATGACAATCAGATTGTCACACTGCTTCGGAAGCGGAGAAATAATTCTTTTGTCACTGATGACAACGGTGCATTTTGCGCTTCCGCCTCTTTGCTCCGGACCGTATTCGGGAAGATATGTTGCATGATTTCCCATGTCAATGGAGGTATGTGCAAGCGTGATTCCCGCGCTCATGATACCCTGTCCGCCGGAGCCGGAAAAAACAAATGATTTTTTCATGATTCATCAGCCTCCGTATCCTTATAAATCCCGGGTTTGAAATAAGGGATCGTATTTGTATTCATATATTCAAGCGTTTGCAGCGGACTCATTTTCCAGTTGGTCGGACAATTGGTCAAAAGCTCAATAAAGGTAAAGCCCTTGCCGTCAAGCTGCATTTGGAATGCTTTTTTGATACCCTTTTTTGCGTCCATAATGCCCTTCGGTGAGTTCAGCGCAAACCTTGCAACATATCGGGGTGCTTCAAGCGTCGATATGATTTCACACATTTTCAAAGGATAACCGGTTGTCTTCGGGTCTCTTCCGTAAATGGTGGTTGTGGTTTTCTGTCCGATCAGCGTTGTGGGCGCCATCTGTCCGCCGGTCATGCCGTAGGTCTGATTGTTTGCGAAAATAACCGTAAAGTTTTCGCCGCGGTTTGCCGCCGACATAATCTCGGCAAGACCGATTGCCGCAAGGTCGCCGTCGCCCTGATAGGCAAAAACAAGCCTTTCAGGATGGGTGCGCTTAATTCCCGTTGCGGCCGAAGGCGCTCTTCCGTGCGCAACGCTGATGAAATCGCCGCTCCAGTAAAGAATATTCAGCGCAGAGCAGCCGACCGAAATAACATTGAGAGAATTATCATTCTGACCGAGTTCTTCAATTACATCGGCAACCAGTTTTGTTGCAAGAGAATGAAGACAGCCCGGACAATATCCGCTCGGCGCATCTGCAATCAGAGAAGGTCTTTTATATTCCGCCATCACTCATTACCTCCCGTCACAACATTTTCAATTGCTTCATAAACGCCGTCATCATCAAGAAGACAACCGCCTGAACGGCCGTATTCATAAACGGGACATCTGTCAAGCACCTGAAGTTCAATATCTTCGCGCATCTGAGCAGGAATTGTCATTTCAATATCAATAATTGCCTTAACGCGTGAATAGTCAAGGTTGCGGATGCTCTTTTTCGGGAAAGGATAAAGCGTAATCGGTCTTATCATGCCGACCTTATGCCCTTTTTCGCGAAGATTGATCACCGCTTCCTGAGAAACTCTTGAAGCAATACCGTACGCCACAACAATATATTCGGCGTCTTCGGTCATAAATTCTTCAACCTTAACATCTTCCTCTTCCCACTGCTTATACATTTCGCCTGCCATTGCATTGAGACCTTCAAGAATCGGCTCGGTATAAATAGCCGTAACATTTCCCTGATAGTCTCTGCCGTTTCTTCTTGAAAGGCTCCATTCGGGCGCATCTTCCGGCCTGATTTCTTTCATCGGCGGAAGCTCAACTTCTTCCATGATGTTACCCAGACAGCCATCCATAAGCACCATAACGGGGTTACGGTCTCTTTCGGCGTATTCAAAAGAATCATAAACAAGGTCAACCGCTTCCTGAGCGGAGTTCGGAGCAAAAACAAGCGTGTGGAATCCGCCGTGTCCGAGTGCCTTTGTTGCCTGAAGATAGTCTGACTGCGCAGGCTGAATAGAACCGAGGCCGGGACCTCCGCGGCTGATGTTGACAATCAATGCCGGAAGCATCGCCGAAGCGAGATAGGAAATACCCTCTGCTTTCAGGCTTATACCCGGGCCGGAGGAGCTTGTCATTGCCCTGACGCCCATGGCGGCCGCGCCGTAAACCATGTTGACGGAAGAAATTTCGCTTTCACCCTGAACAAATGCGCCGCCGACTTCGGGAAGTCTCCACGAAAGATATTCGGGAATTTCATTCTGCGGTGTAATGGGATAGCCGGCGAAAAAACGGCATCCGCCTCTGACAGCGGCTTCGGCTATCGCATCATTGCCTTTCATAAATCGTTTTTCGCCCATTTTATTCTTCTCCTTTCGCCGAAATTTCAATGGCGCCCTCAGGGCAGACATTTGCGCAGATTGCACACGAAATGCAGGCAGATTTATCTGTTATAACCGGGAAGAAAAAGCCTCTTTTGTTTCTTTCTTTTCCGGGCTCCAAAAGATGCTTCGGGCAGAATTTTATACAATATTCACAGCCCTTGCACAAATAACTGTTCAGTTCAATCAAAAAAACATCTCCCTTTTTATCTTACTTATAAACCGCTGAAAGCCGGAAAATCTGCTACATCAGCGGTTTATTTTATATAATTTATAATAATATAATCAATCAAGCTTGTCAACCGTCAATCTTCACGAAGATAACGGCTGATTATTTACCGCTGTAAACCGGGTCGCCCGGTTTCTTTTGCGTAAGCTTCATAAAGTCAACTTTCATAAGCGGTGTCTGCGGAAGCTCGTCCATAAAAACAATCTCTCTGGGCACATAAAACTTTGAAAAATTGTTCAGACATGTTTCTCTGATAATCTCGCGATATTTTTCTTCATCGCCGCTCTTTTTCAAAGATGCAAAAAGACGGACAATTGAACGCTCCCCGTCCCAGCCCTGAACAGCGCAGACATCTTTGATAAAGTCCAGATCGCCGAGCTTCTTTTCAATGTCATTCGGATAAACATTATAACCCGAAATGATGATAACTCTCTTCTTTCTTCCGGAGAAGAAGAAATATCCTTCTTCATCACGGTAGCCAAGGTCGCCCGAAAGCACCCATTTTTCTCCGTTTTCATCGGTATAAAGACCGAGATCTTCCGGACCGTCTTTTGTATAATAACCGCTCATAATCGTCGGGCCGGAGATTACGATTTCGCCGATTTCGCCGTCGGGAAGCTTGTGATGATCGTCGTCCCAGATTTCAACATTGACGCCGTTGAGTGCTTTTCCGATTGAACCCTTTTTATAGTCAGTGTTCGTTGTTGTACAGCAAACCGAACCGATTTCGGTCAGTCCGTAACCCTGTCTGAGTCTGCCGGGAGCGCCCCACTTTTCAAAATAGGAGTTATACTCATCAAGGAAAGCGTCGCTGACATCATCGCCGCCGCAGAACATCATTCGAACATTTTTCAGCCACGGACCGTCAAAATGCTTTTCACGCATAAGCTTATCGAACATAAGCGGGATTCCGCCGAAACCGACAATCAGATTCTTTCTCATCAGTCTGTTAAAAATTTTTGCATCAAACTGCATCATCGGAATGATTCTTGCGCTGTTGCAAAGCGCCATGTGTATTGCAATGCAAAGACCGAAGCAATGGAACATCGGCAAAACGATAATTTCTGCTTCTTCACCCGGAATCTTGATTTCGTCAATCTCAGAAACACGGGCAGTCAGTTCATTAATTGCTCTTGAAGTAAGCTTGATGGTTTTGCTTTTTCCCGTTGTTCCGCCGCCGTTGAGATATACGGCCGTGTCGTCGCAGTTGTTGATAAGCGGCCGGCATGTTTTATGCATATTGATTGCATCTTTATAATAGATTGCGTTTTTAAACTTCGGGAAAATTGCTTTCGCCATTTTTTCCGCAGCCATGGTTCCCGCCTTTTTGATTCCCTTTGAATAATCCGAGGAACAGCATATAATACAGGGCAGCTTGCTGTCATTGATTGTTTTGACATGATCTTTTGAAAGAATATCGAGGATCATTACCCCTTTTGCGCCGACATCTTCAAGCGTTTCTTTTAAAAACTCGGTCGACATGAGCGGATGAACGAAATTCGCAATTACGCCGATCTGGTTAAGAGCATAAAAAGTGATGATACCCTGAACGGTTGTCGGCATAAAGACCGTGTAAACATCTCCCCGTTTTAATCCGAGTTCCTTTTGGAAATATCCCGTAAGTGCATTAATATCCGCAAAAATCTGTGAACGAAGATACTTGACACCGAAGTGCTGCATCATGTAAACATCATCGTATTTTTGCGTACAAGTTTTGAGATATTCATAACAATTGTACTCACCTGCGCCTGGAAGCATAATAAACCCTCTTTTCATTATAAATGATAAAATAAAATTAAGTTATAGCATATCAAGCTACAATTTATTAAATTTTATTGTAACAAAATTAATTTTTTATAAACTTATAGTAAAAAAATATTAAATATTACTTGAAATTTTAGTGAATATGCCGAAAAGTGCCGGATTATCAAACGATTTTTGCATCGTCAGCAATTCCATTGTTAATTCACAGACCGATTCACTTATGTCAAAGCGTATAGGCGGCATCATCAGAACGGTCACAAATCCAATCTATTTCGATAATTGATAATGATACTATACAAGTCGCCCACAGTCAGGCGCTCAAACCACCATGAGCAGTTCCCGACTGTGGGCGAAATTTTGTTTACTTCCGACAAAGAGAGAGGCACGATTCTGCTTCTTTGCGTATAAAAAGGGCTGTCGCACTAAGGCAGCCCCTTTCTCAAGCCTGATGTTTTATAATCCATTTGACCATATCTTCAAAGCGCAATGAACCGGCTGCCACATTAAGAACCATATCCGACAGTTCCTCCTGCATATATTCGAGTTCAATGCCGTTTAGCGATAAAAATAAAAGCATAGCGTGTGCACCGATACGCTTGTTTCCGTCAATGAAAGCATGGTTGCAAATAAGTCCGTAGCCCAGCCGTGCGCCTTTTTGCTGCAGAGACGGAAAGCTGTCTGTTTCTCCAAAGCCCTGAAACGGAGCGCTTAATGCCGAGTCCAAAAGTCCCTCATCACGCAGACCGTCAGAGCCGCCTGTTTCACGAATTAATTCGCTGTGAAGCATAAGGATCTGTTCTTTCGTCAGCTTCTTCATTTTGCAAGCTCCTCATATGCCTGCCTATTCTTTTCGATCAACCGCTTGGATATCGACATAACATCTTCATCCGAAGCAAGCTGTTCCTTTTCTGCCTGTCCGAATTCGACAATAAGATAACGCGGAACATTGTTTTTCAAAATCACTGCTGAACCGTTCTCATCAACGAGACGCGCTACTTTGGAAAAGTTCTGATTTGCTTCCGTAATGGATACGAGATTCTTTGTGTTTATATTCAACGATAACACCTCCAACTATAGTATACACATTTTATAGGCGAAATTCAACCTATTTCACAAAAAATTTGAAAGGAGTTTCTATGTCCACCTATATTCATTTTACCGATG
>JBJFHW010000010.1:0-28932 GCA_051893965.1 Acutalibacteraceae bacterium | reverse complement strand
AAGCTTGACGAAAACGCCATGATGTTCTCTTCTGCAAATTCCATTAACTGGGGCAGACTGGTTCCGCAGATTGTTTATTATGTTTCGGCATATGCCGATCTTATCGAAAACGGCACCATCAAAAACGGTGATGCAATCAATGTTGTTGTTCCGACCGGAAACTTCGGAAACATTCTTGCCGCCTATTATGCAAAGAGAATGGGCGTACCCATCAAAACGCTTGTCTGTGCTTCCAATTCAAACAATGTTTTAACGGATTTTCTGAAAACCGGAACATATGATAAAAACAGAAAGTTCTATTGCACAACCTCACCGTCAATGGATATTCTGATTTCTTCAAACCTTGAAAGACTTTTGTTCCATCTCACCGATGAAAATGATGCTATTGTAAGAAATCTGATGAAAAAGCTTTCTTCGGACGGAAAATACACGGTTGACAAAGAGGTTGCCGAAAAAATTTACGCTTTGTTTGATGCAGGCTGCTGCGATGATGAGCAGACAGCCGAAACCATTGCAAGAACCTATAAAAACGGCTATCTTTGCGACACGCACACCGCCGTTGCCGTCAAGGTCTATGAAGAATATGCCGAAAGAACGGGCGACAAAACCGAAACGGTTGTTGCTTCAACGGCAAATCCCTATAAATTCTCAGCCGCTGTTTTAAAAGCTGTCGGCGATGAAATTCCCGAGGGTGCCGATGAATTCATGCAGGTGAAGCTTCTCTTTGACGAAACAGGAGAGCCGTGCCCGCCGCAGCTTGCAAACCTCAAGGATAAAGAGGTACGCTTTAAAGATGTCTGCTCAAAGGAAGAGATGACTTCAATGGTTTATGCCATGCTCGGTATAAAATAAAAAGAGAAACACAAAGTAAAAAAGAAGTCCGAAAGGGCTTCTTTTGATGTAATGATAAAAGGGAGGAGGAAAGTTATGTCGCTTTTTGCAATCGGCGATCCGCATTTATCTTTTTCGTGCGATAAGCCCATGGATGTTTTTCACGGTTGGGATAACTATGTTCAAAGGCTTGAAAAAAACTGGCGTACCGTTGTGAATGAAGAGGATACCGTTGTTGTTGCGGGAGACATTTCCTGGGCAATGAAGCTTTCCGAGGCGGCAGATGATCTTGCCTTTTTGAATTCTCTTCCCGGACGCAAAATCATCATGAAAGGAAACCATGATTATTGGTGGCAGACGAAAAAGAAGCTGGATGAATTCATAACCGAAAACGGCTTTGATAAAATTGATATAATGTTCAACAATGCTTTCAGAGTCGGCGATATTGCCGTCTGCGGAAGCCGCGGCTGGTTTTATGATGCGGAAAAAAGCGCAGATAAAAAAGTTCTTCTTCGTGAGGCCGGCAGACTGAAAATGTCAATTGACTTTGCAAGAAAGTTTGATTGCGAACCGGTCGTTTTTCTTCACTATCCGCCGATTATGTACGGTCAGGTGTGCGAAGAAATGATTCATGTTCTCAAAGAAGAAAATATCAAGCGATGCTTTTACGGCCATCTGCACGGTCAATCGGTGAAAAATGCGTTCAACGGAAACTATGACGGGATAGACTTTCGGTTGATTTCTGCTGATTTTCTTGAATTTTGTCCGAAATTAATCGAAAATTTTTAAAAAAGGTATAGCAATTTATTTTAAATGTGTTATAATACCGTGGTATAAAAAAGACAATGGGTCGCAAATCCTTTTTTTCGACCGAAAAATCACCTATGTTAGGAGTATGAAAAATGAGTTTAAAATCATCAACGAAATCAGAAGAAGCAAATCTCTGGACTCTTGAGGTTTCAATTGACGCCGAAGCTTTTGAAGAGGCTCAGAAAAAGGCTTTTGCAAAGATGAAAAACCGCATTTCCATTCCCGGCTTCCGCAAGGGCAAGGTTCCCCGCCATATGACCGAGAAGTTTTACGGAGAAGGCTTCCTTTATGAAGACGCCCTTGAAATCTGCTATCCGACTCAGGTTGAAGATGCAATCAAAGAATCAGAACTTGATGTTGTCGGAACAGGAAAAGCCGACATTAAGAGCATCGGCAAAGACGGCGTTGAACTGACAATCGAAGTTTACACAAAGCCCGAAGTTGAAGTGAAAGCTTATAAAGGCCTTGAAGCTTCCGTTAAAAAGATTGAAGTTACCGACGAAGAAGTTCAGTCAAAAATTGATTCTCTTGTTGAAAGAAATGCAAGAATCATCACGGTTGAAGACAGAGCAGCAGCTGACGGTGACATCACCGTTATCGACTTTGAAGGCTTCACGGATGGCGTTGCATTTGATGGCGGAAAGGGTGAAGATTATGAACTGACACTCGGTTCAGGCACATTCATTCCCGGCTTTGAAGATCAGATCGTAGGCCACAACGCAGGCGAAGAATTTGATGTTAATGTAACATTCCCCACAGAATATGACGAAAAGCTTGCAGGTAAGGACGCTGTGTTCAAAGTTAAGCTCAAAGAAATCAAATTCAAAGAGCTTCCCGAAGTAAACGATGAGTTTGCTCAGGACGCAGCCGATTGCGACACGGTTGACGATTTGAAAAAGCAGCTCAAAGAAGAAGTTGAAGAACAGAAGAAGGCCGAACAAGACGGCGAAATCAGACAGCAGCTTTTTGAACAGCTTGCCGAAAATGTTGTTGCAGACATTCCGCATGTTATGGTTGACGATGAGCTTGACAACCAGATCAGAGATCTTGACTACCGTCTTTCTTCACAGGGCATGAACTTCAACCTTTATCTTCAGTATATGGGCATGACTCTTGACGATTACAAAGAAAAAGCAAAAGACGGTGCTGAAAAGAACGTGAAGATCCGTCTTGCCCTTGAAAAAGTTGCAGAGCTTGAAAAGCTTGAAGTTTCCGATGTTGATCTTGAAACCGAATATGCGAAATACGCAGAACAATACAACATGGAAGTTGAACAGATCAAAAATGCAATTCCTGCCGACGGTCTTAAGAAAGATTTAACAATCAACAAGGCTGTTGACTTCATTGTTGAAAATGCTGTTGTAACAGAAACAGACGGCGATGATGATAAGCAAGAGGAAGCAGGTAGCGCTGAAACAGAAAACGCTCAGCAGAGTGAGGAATAATTGTTTAACCCGGCTTTTTGCGGTGAACAATAAAAACAGCTGTTAAATCGGAAAAAAATTTGATTAAATAGTTTTGTTACCAGGAGGTTATTATTATGCCATTAGTACCATATGTAATTGATCAGACCAGCCGCGGTGAAAGACAGTATGATATTTTTTCCCGCCTTCTTGAAGACAGAATCATTGTTTTATCCGATCAGGTAACTGACCAGTCAGCAAGCCTTGTTGTTGCTCAGCTTCTTTATCTTGAGGGCAAGGATTCCGAAAAAGATATCAGCTTCTATATCAACAGCCCGGGAGGATCCGTTTCCGCAGGTCTTGCCATTTATGACACCATGCAGTATATCAAATGCGATGTTTCAACCATTTGCATGGGTATGGCTGCAAGCATGGGTGCATTCCTTCTTTCTTCGGGCGCAAAGGGCAAAAGATTTGCTCTTCCCAACAGTGAAGTGATGATTCATCAGCCCTCGGGCGGCGCACAAGGTCAGGCAACCGAAATCAAAATTGTTGCCGAAAACATTCTCAAAACAAGAGAAAAGCTTAACAAAATTCTTGCCGAAAACACAGGCAAGCCGATTGATGTTATTGCCGCTGATACCGAGCGTGACAACTTCATGTCTGCGCAGGAGGCACTTGAATACGGTCTGATTGACAAGGTCCTCACAAAAAGATAAAAAAAGTGACCGCTGATTAACAGAATCAATCAGCGGTTACAAAAGTTTGATAAAGGGGGTTGATCAGATGGCAAGAGACGACGAAAACAAATCCGGAAATGTTCGTTGTTCATTTTGCAATAAACCTCAGAATGAGGTTGCAACACTGATTGCAGGTCCGGGAGTCTATATCTGCGATGAATGTGTTGAACTTTGCCGCTCAATCATTGACGAGGCTCCGAAACCGAAAAAAAGAGGCGGCGAGGCTGATTTTGCTTCTCTTCCGAAACCGCATGAAATCAAGGCAAAGCTTGATGAATATGTTATCGGTCAGCAAAAAGCAAAAGAGATTTTAAGTGTTGCCGTTTATAACCACTATAAAAGAATCTATTCCAAAAAATCCAACGATGTTGAAATTGTCAAGAGCAATATTTTGATGCTCGGCTCAACCGGTGTGGGCAAAACCATGCTTGCGCAGACGCTTGCGAAAATTCTTGATGTACCTTTTGCCATTGCCGATGCCACAACGCTTACCGAAGCGGGCTATGTCGGCGAAGATGTTGAAAACATTCTTTTAAGATTGATTCAAGCGGCTGATTATGACATTGAAAAAGCAGAACGCGGAATCATTTATGTTGATGAAATTGACAAAATCGCAAGAAAATCCGAAAGCACTTCAATCACCCGCGATGTTAGCGGCGAGGGTGTTCAGCAGGCACTTTTGAAAATTCTTGAGGGAACGGTTTCCAATGTTCCTCCGCAGGGCGGAAGAAAGCATCCTCAGCAGGAATTTATTCAGATTGACACAACAAACATTTTGTTCATCTGTGCAGGTGCATTTGACGGCATTGAAAAAATTATTGAAAACCGTCTGGGAAATTCCGGTCTCGGATTCGGTGCCAATATCAGAACCAAGCAGGAAGTTGAATCGAGCAAGCTGATTTCCAAGGTTGTTCACCATGACCTTGTCAGATACGGACTCATTCCCGAACTTGTGGGCAGACTTCCCGTTATTGCTTCGCTTGAAGCACTTGACAGAGATGCCATGGTCAGAATTATGACTGAGCCGAAAAACGCCATCATCAAGCAATATAAGCTGATGTTCGAAATGGACGGCGTTGAGCTTGAATTTGAAGATGAAGCGTTGGGCGCAATTGCAGACAAAACCCTTGAATATAAAACGGGCGCAAGAGGTCTGAGAAGTGTCATTGAAAATCTTCTTATGAAATATATGTATGATATTCCGTCCGATTCAACCATCAGAAAGCTTATTATCACGAAAGATGTTGTGGAATCAAACGGTGAGCCGATTATTGAATACGGTGAAGCAGGTGCTTCGTCTGCCGATAAACCTTATACAGGCTTTCTTGCAAAAAAGTCAAAAGCATAATTGTTGGTAACTATTGACTTTTTAATAATTTATATGTTAAAATAACAAAAGTATAAAATAACGGAGGTTTTGACATGACTGCTCTTCAGTATGTTTTGGCTATTGTTTCCATAATTGTTGCTCTTGTTATAATCGTTCTTGTTCTTCTTCAGGAAAGTAAACAGCAAGGTCTTTCCGGTGCCATCGCCGGTGCGGCTGACAGCTTTTTCGGCAAGAACAAAGGCAGAACAATGGAAGCAAAGCTCGTAAAATTCACAAAGATTGCAGGTGCACTTTTCTTTGTTCTTGCGCTTGTTTCATCTTTGCTTGTACTTTTCGGCGCATAAAAATCAACAGACAAATGTTTAAGCAGCTGCTAATGGGCGGCTGCTTATTTTTTCTTGATTTTTATACGTAAAAAAGCTATAATAATAAGGTGTTACTATATATTCTTGGAAGTGATAATTTGAACGAAAAAGAAATTTGTAAGGAGCTTTGTTCTCTCGGCGGAACATCCGGAGATGAAAACGAAGCGGCGCAAAAAGCAAAACAGCTTCTTTCAAAGTTTATGAATGTGAAAACCGATACACTCGGAAATGTTATCGGAACACTGAATCATAACGGCAAAATAAACATTCTTCTTGAAGCGCATATGGATATGGTAGGTCTTGTTGTTCGCGAAATTGATGAAAACGGCTTTTTGCTTGTTGATAAGGTCGGCGGCACCGATGTCAGAACTCTTGTAGGTGCAGAAGTTGTTGTTTACGGCAAAGAAAAAATTCACGGAGTTGTTTGCTCAACACCGCCGCATCTTTTGACTGAAGCGGATAAGGCGGCAGGGGTTGAACTTTCCAAAATTGCTGTTGATATCGGCTGCAGCGCCGAAAAAGCCAAGGAGCTTGTCAGCGTTTCGGACAGAATTGTTGTGACTGCCGGAAGTTCGGATCTGCTCGGTGAGCGTTTTTCTTCTGCGGCACTTGATAACAGAGCCTCCGTTACCGCTGTTTTGCTTGCCGTTTCACAAATATACGAAAAACTTAAAAATGTGAATCTGACAGTTGCTTTCACAACGCAGGAGGAGGTTGGCGGAAGCGGCGCTAAAACAGCCGCATTCGGTCTTTCTCCCGATTACGCAATTTGCGTTGATGTCGGCTTCGGAAGTGACCTTGTGTCAGACAAAGAAGTCACAATCGACCTCGGAAAAGGCGCTTCCATCGGAATTTCTCCGGTTCTTGACCGAGGTTTTGTTCATGAACTCAAAGCGGTTGCACAAAAAAACGCAATATCTTATCAGCACGATGTGATGACGCCGCGCACCGGCACAAACGCAGACAGTGTTTGCATCAGCAAAGGCGGCGTCAGAACGGCTCTTTTGTCAATACCGCTGAGAAATATGCACACGCCTGTTGAGGTGGTTGACATGGAGGACATTCGTCTGACTGCGAAGCTGATTTCTTCGTTTATTCTTGAAAAGGAGAGAAATGAAAGTGCTTGAAACGTTGAAAGATTTATGCAGAATTGACGGCACATCGGGACGCGAGGAAGATGTGCGCGCATTCATAATCAATAGAATTAAAGGCAAATGTGAATATCAGGTTGACCCGATGGGTAATGTTCTTGTGTTCAAAAAAGGCAAAAAAAAGCCGAAAAACAAGGTTTTACTGACAGCTCATATGGACGAGGTCGGCTTTATTGTCACTTATATAACCGAAGAGGGCTTTCTCAAATTTGACTGCGTCGGCGGAATTGACAGCAAGGTGCTTGTCGGCCGCAGAGTATGCTTCAGCCAGAGCGAAAAGAAAATTTTCGGTGTAATCGGCATCAAGCCCGTTCACATGACTGCACCCGGTGAACTCGGAAAAGTACCGCCGGTTTCACAGCTTTATATTGACATCGGTGCCAAATCAAAAGAAGAAGCCGAACAATATGTAAGCATCGGAGACAGCGCCTATTTTGTTTGCGAACCGATTTTATTCGGCGAAAACAAACTGCGCGCCAAGGCCATTGATGACCGCTTTGGCTGTTCGGTGCTTCTTGATATGATTGATCAGGAATTGGAATATGACGCCCACTTTGCGTTCCTTGTTCAGGAAGAAGTCGGACTTCGCGGCTCTCAGGCGGCGGCGTTTACCGTTGCACCCGATTATGCAATTGTGCTTGAAGCCACAACGGCCGCCGATGTGGCAGGCGTCAGCGGTGCAGACCGTGTTTGCTGCCTCGGAAAAGGTGCGGTTGTTTCCTTTATGGACAGATCTACCGTTTATGACAGAGAGCTTTTCAAACGAGCTTTTGAAATCAGTGAGCAAAAGGGGATTGCCTGCCAGACCAAAACAATGGTTGCCGGCGGAAACGATGCCGGCTCAATCCATAAGTCGCGCGGCGGTGTGAAAACAATTACCGTTTCACTCCCATGCAGATATATTCATTCTGCTTGCTGTGTTGCGGATTTTTCGGATATGGAAGCATGTAAAAAGCTTGCCGAAGAACTGTTTAAGGAGTTTGCAAATGCTGAAACTTGCCAAAAGCAGTGATATTTTGAAAATTGAAAAATTTTGCCAAAGACATCCGCTTGCCGTGAGAATTTCATCACAAATCGGCGCATATGGGCTTGAGCGTGATTTTCTTAAAGTATGGTTTAGTGAAGAGGACGATAATATATTATCGGTGCTCTCGTGCTTTGATTATTCATTTACGGTTTGCGCTGAGGAAAGTGCGGATTTCTGCGAAATTTCGGCATTTGTGAATTCTTTCGGATATACTGAAATTTGTGCCGAAAAAAGTGTTTTTGAAAATTGCGGCTTTCCTTTGTGCAAAAGCAAGACGATGTTTGTTTTCAAAGGAAACGGCAAACAATATCCACAGGTTAAAACAACGGAAAATCTGCGGTCGGCATATGATCTGATAAGCGAAGCCATTCCCGATTCGTTTGAAAAAAGCGAAAATGCGTATCTTCATTTTCTTTCGGATTTCACTTTCAGACAAAGACGCTCTTATGCGAGAATCAAAGCGATTGAAAAGGAAAAGAAAGTTGTTTCCTGCGCACTGACTGCCGCCGAAAGCAAAACAGCAGCGCTGATAAGCGGCGTTGCCTGCGACAAATCACAGCGTGGCAAAGGCTTAGGCAAACAGACGGTTTTAACGCTTGCCGGAGAGCTTCAAAGCGAAAACAAAAAAGTTTATGTGATTGCACTCAATGAAAGCGCCGAAGCGTTTTATGAAAAACTTGGCTTTGAAAAGTGCTTAACGATTTGTTATACTTGATTGATGTTAAATATGAAAGGATATTCATAAATGGAAAATGCGCAGTTTAAAGGCTTTGACAGAGACACGCTTTTGCTTCTTGCAGAAAACAAGTTTAATGACAGCAAGGTTTATTATGAATCGGTGAAAGAAACGCTCAAGCAAAAGGCAACCGTACCGATGCGACAGCTTTGTTCGGATTTGTGCGACGAGCTTTTTGAAATTGACGAACAGATGAATCTGATTCCGTCAAAAATGGTTTCAAGAATCAGACGCGATACCCGATTTGCCAAAAACAAAGAAATGTATCGGGATAATATGTGGTGTATGTTTATGCGCGATAAGCACCGTTACAGCAATCAGCCATGCATGTGGTTTGAATTCATGCCCGGCGGCTGGTCGGTCGGTGTCGGAATGTATCGGGCTGAGCCGAAATATCTGGACGCATACAGAAAGGTTTTCCTTGAAAATCAAAGTCTTTTCAAAAATGCCGTCAAAAGTGCCGAAGCTGTCGGAGCAATTTGCGATATGGAACAATACAAGAAACCGAAAGATGGAAGCGAAACGCTGCCGAAAGCACTTGTGCCGTATTATAATGCCAAATATTTATATTTCATTTATTACAGCTCGGATGTTGAGCCGCTGTTTGACGCGAGCGTAATTGATAAAATCAGAGAATGTATCAATGCTTATACGCCAATGTATCAATTTTTGCTCAGGGTTACCGATAAAATGATTGCCGAAAAGGGGAACAGCTATGAATAAAACAGAAATCTATAAAAAACTCAAAAGCGGAACCGATATAAGAGGAATTGCAACCGAAAGCGAAAGCGGAAAGGTTGAACTGACCGATGAAGCGGTTTTTGATTTAACGGTCGGTTTTTGCCGCTGGCTTTTGGAAAAAGGCGCAAACGGAAAGCTGAAAGTTTCGGTCGGACACGATTCCAGAATCTCTGCGCAGCGAATCAAAGCGCAGGTGATGAAAGCACTTTGCTCGTTCGGATTTGACGTAATCGATTGCGGCTATGCTTCAACGCCGGCAATGTTTATGACAACGGTTGATCTTGATTGCTTTGCCGCCGTTCAGATTACGGCAAGCCACCACCCGTATGACAGAAACGGTCTGAAGTTTTTCACCAAAAACGGCGGACTTGACGGCTGTGATATTGAACGACTGATTGAGCTTTCTGCGGATTATACTTTGCCGCAGTGCGAAAGCGGAAAAGTAACCGAAGAAGATTACATGAAGCAATATGCCGCAAGACTTCGCGACATGATCTGCCGTGAGGTTTGCGCAGAAAATTATGAAAAACCGCTTGAGGGCTATAGAATTGTTGTTGATGCCGGCAACGGTGTCGGCGGCTTTTATGCAACCGATGTGCTCAAAAAGCTCGGTGCGGATATCACGGGCAGTCAGTTCCTTGATGCGGACGGAATGTTCCCGAATCATATCCCGAATCCGGAAAATAAACAGGCAATGGAAAGTGTCTGTCAGGCAACGCTCAAGAACAAAGCCGATTTCGGTATTATTTTTGACACCGATGTTGACAGAGCGGGCTGTGTTGATGAAAATGCAAGGGAAATCAACCGTAACCGCCTTGTGGCGCTTGCTTCCATCATTGCCCTTGAAGAAAATGACGGCGGAACCATAGTCACAGACAGCGTCACTTCAACCGGACTTACGGATTTTATCAACAACAAGCTCGGCGGCGTTCATTACCGATATAAACGCGGTTACCGCAATGTAATCGGCAAACAGCTTGAACTGAATGCCGAGGGTGTTAACTGTCCGCTTGCGATGGAAACCTCGGGGCATGCCGCTTTCAGAGAAAATTATTATCTTGATGACGGCGCTTATCTTGTGACAAAAATTGTCATAAAAATGGCGCAGATGGGCAAAGAGGGCAAAAAGCTGGAAAGCCTGATTGAAGATCTGCGCGATCCTGCCGACGCGTGTGAGCTGCGGCCGAAAATCCTTTGCGAAGATTTCCGCGCATACGGAAACGAAGTGATTGCAAAGCTTGAAGATTATGCTAAAAACAAAACCGGCTGGAAAATCGCCGATGATAACAGAGAGGGAATCAGCATTTTTCTTGATAATGAACACGGCAACGGCTGGTTCCTTTTAAGACTGAGCGTACATGATCCGCTCATGCCGTTCAATGCCGAAAGCGATACGCCCGGCGGAACAAAAAAGATTGTCAGTCAAGCGTATGAATTTTTAAAAAGCTGTGAAAAGCTTGACAATTCCCCGGTTGAAAATTATCTCGGAATAAAATAAAACGAAAGAGGGCGGTAAAATGAAAAAATATCCTTTTGTTATCATTATGGTTATCATTTTGTTTGCCGCCGTTTTGCTTTTTGTTTTGCGTGATGAAATTAAGCCGGTTGATAACCTGATGCACCCGCCTTCCAATTCCGATTCGCAAAACAATATTAAACTTGCGCTTGAAAAAGAGATTGGAAAAAATGTTGTTTTGCGCAGTGTCAGAAACGATGAGAACAACGGTTCTTTGTTTTATGAGGATATTGACATCGGCGGAAAAGACGAAACAATGGTTTTCTTTTCTGTCGGAAAATCCTTTGACGCTGTAAATTTTGCCGTATTTGAAAAGAAAGTCAGCGGCTTTTCGCCGATTGCTGTTGTCAACACGAATTACAGAGACATTGAAAAGGTTGATTTTGCCGATATAAACGGTGACGGAAAAAATGAAATTATCATCGGTTTAAGTTCATATAACGATAATATCACAAGGCGGCTTTTGATTTACAGTTTAAACAAAAAAGACAGAAAAGCATATCTTGAAAAAATATATGAATGTCCATACAGTGCATACGATGTTTTTGATGCCGATGCCGACGGAACGGACGATGTTTTTTTAATCAGCACGGCTTCCTCTTCCACACTTTATGAAAACACCGCCTGTATAATCTATTATTCAAAAAACACTCTTGTAACAAGTGAACCGATAAAGCTTGACGCTTCAATCAATTCGGTTGCCTGTGTTTCTTCTGACTACAAAAAAAGCGAAAAAACTTCAAGATTTTTCATAGACGGCTATACTTCGGACGGACACATGGCAACAGACGTGATCACCTGCACCCGCGGTTCGCATCAGCTTGGAAGGTATTCTTCCTTTTCTGCTGTCAGTATATCAAAACGCAGTGTCAGCCTTTATTGCACCGATGTTGACGGTGACGGCTTGCTTGACACTCCGTGTATGTATTCAAATTCTCAGTTCAATCAGAAAAATGCCGATACGGTACATTTCATATTGTGGACCGATGTAAGCTCCGATGGCACAGAGCCTGTCGGTAAAATGCTTGAAAACCGAAGCAAAGGATTCTATCTTTTAATCGATGAGAAAATCATTAAAAATTGTTCGGTTACAGTGAATGACGACGGTTCAATAATCGGTTTTTATTCAAAAAATGACGAAAAAGAGCAACTGCTTTTTGAAATTGCGGCATTTGATAATGCACAAAGCGTCGATGTACCGCGAAATTACAGCCTTTTAACAAGTGAAAGAGAATATGACTATTACTATGTTATCTCAGAAGAGGGCAAAAAGAACGGAATCAGCAAATCGGATATTTTAAAGCTTATGATTTTTGAACTCGAGGGAAGCTTTTCATAAAA
The DNA here is from genome assembly GCA_051893965.1 of Acutalibacteraceae bacterium. Taxonomy (GTDB): domain Bacteria; phylum Bacillota; class Clostridia; order Oscillospirales; family Acutalibacteraceae; genus UBA6857. Next base: position 16,941 of record JBJFHW010000010.1, on the reverse strand, counting down.
ATAAGAAAGGAATCAGGCACAGGTATCAGCTGTTTTATCCTGAGCCGAAAGGAGAAGCAAATGAGAAAAATTCTTGTCGCCGAAGACGAAAACAGCATAAGAGAACTGATTGCAATCAATCTTTCGCGTCAGGGCTATGAGGTTTATCAGGCTCCTGACGGAGCGCAGGCAATTGAATTGTTTGACAAATATAAAAATGAGTTTGATGCTGTTATTCTTGACATCATGATGCCGGTATATGACGGGACGCAGGTTTGCAGACATATCAGGGAAACCGACCACACAACCGGAATTATTTTTCTTTCCGCCAGAACGCAGGAGACCGATAAAATTTACGGCTTGCTCAGCGGCGCGGACGATTATATCACAAAGCCGTTTTCGGTTGGTGAGCTGATTGCAAGGATTGAAGCTGTTTGCAGACGCGTTGAACAAAGCAGAAATGCTTCCGGCTCAGAAATGAATGAAGAAACAAGTCTCGGAGAATTCACATTAAGCGCAAAAAAACGTTCACTTTTCAAAAACGGTGAAAAAATTGAACTTTCACAAATTGAGTTTGAAATTCTGTACTGCCTTTTTTTCAATGCGGGAAAGGTGATAGAAAGAAAAAATATTCTTCAGACGGTCTGGGGCGATAATTTTTGCGGCGATGAAAAAGTCGTTGACGTCAATATCCGCCGTTTAAGGCTGAAAATTGAAGATGATGCTTCATGCCCCAAACATCTTGTAACCGTTTGGGGAAAAGGTTATAAATGGATTAGTTAACGAAATTCAGACCGTAAATTAATTTAATCGTGTTATTATGAGATAAAGGAGGCCGGAGCAATGAAAAGCACAATCAAAACAAGATGGATGCTTAATATCTATTTTGCGGCTGTGATGATTCTTTTGGTTGTTTCATGCCTTGTAATTTATCTTTTTGCAAACCGATATTATCACTATACACAATTGACTTTATATGCTCAGAACACCGATGTTGTTGATACATATTTTGAAAATTTTAATTCTTCAACCGATGAGCAGTTCAACAAAGCGGCAAACAATTTCGTTTCAAACTTTCCGCAAAGAGATGTTATGGACGTTTGGGTAATTGACAGAAACGGTGAAATTTCCGCCTGCTCGGGTGATTACGAGCTGAGCGGAGATGTTCGCATGGACGATTATTATTCGGCTTTGAGAAGCGAAAATTTTGTTTCATGCAAAAAAACAAAGATGCCGTGGGGCGAGCCGGTTATGGCGCTTTCAAGTATCCTTAAAGACAGCTCCGGTTCAAGCTTCGGCGCGGTCAGATATATTATTTCTCTTGAAAGCATTAACCGCCAGATTGCAATTCTGTCCGTTTTTGTATTTCTGGGATTTTTAATTGTTGCTTTGCTTTTTACCAATTCGGGACTTTATTTTGTTTCAACAATTGTTGAACCGGTTAACAAAATCAGCCGGACGGCAAAAAGAATTGCTTCGGGTGATTTTTCCGCAAGAATTTATACAAAGCCGTATAACGATGAAATCGGCCAGCTTTGCGACACCATTAACGATATGGCAAAGCAGCTCGGTGAAACCGAAAAAATGAAAAACGATTTCATTTCAACCGTTTCCCATGAAATCCGAACGCCGTTGACTGCAATCAAAGGCTGGGGAGAAACACTTTTAACGCTTGACGAAAGCGACAGCCAGCTGAATAAAAAAGGGCTTGAAGTGATAACCGATGAAGCGCAAAGGCTTTCGGATATGGTGGAAGAGCTTCTCGATTTTTCGTCGCTGACAAGCGGCAGGGCGAAAATGAAAAAAGAAAGAATAGAAATTCGCTCTTTCGTTGAAAAAGCACTGCTTGTTTATAAGCAAAAAGCACAAAATGAAAACAAAACGCTAAAGCTCATTTGTGATGAGAATGAGGAATTTTTTGTTTACGCCGATGCGGACAGAATTTTCAGGGTTTTTGTTAATATCCTTGATAATGCGCTGAAATATACAAAGCCGTCAGGAAATATCACCGTTAAGGTTGAAAAAAATAAAAATTATGTTAGAATATTATTCAGCGACAACGGCTGCGGAATTGCCAAAAAAGATTTACAGTATGTCAAACAAAAATTTTACAAGGCAAACAACACCGTTCACGGAACGGGAATCGGTCTTGCTGTTGCTGATGAAATTATAAAAATGCACAGCGGAAAGCTGAATCTGTCAAGTACCGAGGGAAAAGGCACCGATGTTGAAGTGCTTTTGCCTTTGGAAAATGAGGAGGATATGTAATTGGCTAAAAGCAAAGAAAAAGATAAAAATGAAGTTCTGCACAAAACCTCAGTCGGCGGTCAGGCGCTCATTGAGGGAATCATGATGCAGGGGCCGAAAGGCGCGGCAATGTCCGTCAGACTTCCCGACGGAAGCATTGAAACCGAAGAAAAACAGGTAAAGCACATCAGAGATAAAGTTAAATTCCTCGGCTGGCCGATTATCAGAGGAGTTGTCAATTTCATTGAATCCATGATTTTCGGCTATAAATGCCTGATGGAATCGGCGGAAAAATCCGGCTTTGAAGACGTCAGTATGGACGAAAAGGAAATGTCAAAGCTTGACAAGTGGCTCAATGACCATATGAACGAAAAGTTTATGTCCGTTTTGACGGGTGTTGCGTCTGTTCTCGGCGTGTTGCTTGCTTTTGCACTTTTTATGTTTGTTCCGACAAAACTGACGGATTTGTTCAATAAGCTTGCAGACGGTGCACTGACGAATTTCCGTGCGCTGATTGAGGGCGTTATGAGAATGGTAATTTTTGTCGCCTATATCGCGCTTGTGTCGCTGATGAAAGACATCAGAAGAACCTTTATGTATCACGGAGCGGAGCATAAAACAATTTTTTGCTATGAACACGGTCTTGAACTGACGGTTGAAAACGTCAGAAAACAGTGCCGCTTTCACCCGAGATGCGGAACAAGTTTTATGTTTGTTATGATTATTATCAGTGTGCTTGTTTCTTCTGCGATTTCGGTTGCCTTTCCGCATCTTCGCGATATAACAGCATTGTGGATGCTGATTAAGATTTTAATTTTGCCGCTTGTTATGGGTCTCGGCTATGAATTTATCAAATATGCCGGTCGTCATGATAATCTGCTTGTGAAAATTCTTTCGGCTCCCGGTCTCTGGATGCAAAGACTCACAACAAAAGAGCCCGACGATTCCATGATTGAAGTTGCGCTTGCCGCTTTCAAGGCTGTCATAACCGATAATCCCGAAGACGATGCAATCTGATATGACGGTTTTTGAACTTTATAAACGGTGCGGCAGTTTTCTTAAAGAAAACTCGGTTGAAAATGCCGAAGCAGAAGCAAGGCTGCTGTGTGAGCTTGCCTGTAATATCCCTCATGAAAGCTTTCTTTTTGAAAGAGGGAGAATTGCCTCTGAAAACGAAGCGGAAAAAGCGTTTGATTTTTGCAAAAGGCGAGTTACGGGAATGCCGCTTCAATATATTCTGGGAAAATGGGAGTTTATGGGACTTGATTTTTCCGTCGGTGAGGGTGTTCTGATCCCGCGCCCCGAAACCGAACAGCTTTGTTCTTTTGTTATTGATAACATCAAAAACAAAAGCAAATGTGTTGTTTTTGATTTGTGTGCCGGAAGCGGCTGTATCGGACTTTCAATCAAGCATTATGTGCCGCAGGCGGAAGTCTATCTGATTGAAAAATCACAGGAAGCAGGGCGCTTTCTTGAACTGAACCGATCAAAACTTGAACTTGCACGCCAAACCGTCGGTATAATCGGCGACATCACCGGCGGCTATGAAAGCTTTTCGTTTTTGCCGCAGCCCGATGTGATTGTTTCCAATCCGCCGTATATCATTTCAAATGAGATTTCGCTTCTTCAGAAAGAGGTTCAAAAGGAACCGGTTATGGCTCTTGACGGTGGAGAAGACGGCTTTGATTTTTATCGTGTACTTGCACAAAAATGGCTTCCTTATATCAAAAAAGGCGGTTTTATGGCCGTTGAATGTGGCGAGGGGCAGGCAGAGCAAATTTCATTCATGTTTTCAAAAAACAGCGAAAAAACACAAATAATGCATGATTTTAACTCGGTTGCACGGTTTGTTGCCGCGTTTCAATAAAATTGCATAAATCTCTTGCTGAAGATTTATTCCAAGGCAGAAAGGATACTATATGATTTTTGATTTACTGAAAAACGGATTCACCCTTGATGTGGTTGTCAACCTTTGCGCAAGGCTTTTTGTCATGTTCTGCGTTTTGCCGATTCATGAATTTGCCCATGCTTTTGTTGCAACAAAACTCGGCGATCAGACCGCCAGACTTTCCGGCAGACTGACGCTCAATCCGCTTGCCCATATTGATCCGTTCGGTGCAATTTTGATTCTTGTTGCCGGCTTCGGTTATGCAAAGCCGGTTCCGGTCAATCCCAGAAACTTCAAAAATCAAAAAAGCGGCATGGCGCTGACCGCTCTGGCAGGCCCGCTTTCCAATATCATTATGTCATTTATTTTCATGCTGTTTTGCTGTGCTGTTTATAAATTTACAGTACCGGTTGACGGCTCTTTTCAGGGCGCATTGGCAGATTTCTTCATGTATGCCGCACAAATCAATGTTTCGCTTGCCGTGTTCAACTTCATTCCGATTCCGCCGCTTGACGGTTCAAGAATTATAAGCCTTATTATTCCGGACAAGTATTATTATAAAATCATGCAATATGAAAGATATCTGGTTTATGCGGTTTTGCTCCTTGTTCTGCTCGGCGTGCTTGATACACCGATAGCTATTGCAACAAACTTTATTTCCAATTTGCTCCTTACAGCCGCAAGAACAATTTTCGGAGTATAAAAGTAATCTAACGGATAATGAAAGAGTATATTTTCAATTCGCATTTTAAAAGGTATGGTTAAATAAATGGAAAAAATCCAATATAAGCTTGATGTTTTTGAAGGGCCGATGGATTTGCTTTTATATCTCATCAGCAAGCACAAGCTTAACATTAATGACATTCCGATTTTCGAACTTGTTGAACAGTATATTGAATATGTTCGTCAGATGCAGGAAGCCGACATGGAAATTGCAAGCGAATTTGTTGAAATGGCGGCAAGGCTTGTTTATATAAAAACGGTTTCGCTTTTGCCGGTGCACGAAGAAGCCGAACAGCTCAGAAAAGAACTCAGCGGTGAGCTGATCGAATACCGCGACTGCAAGCTGATTGCCGAACAGCTTTCCAAACAAACCGAAGGCTTTGATTATTTTGAACGAGAGCCGATGGTCATTGAAGCCGATATGCGATATAAGCGTATTCATGAACCGAGTGAGCTTATCAAGCATTATATTGATGCTGTCGGCAGAGGAAGAAACAAGCTTCCGCCGCCGATTGAAGCTTTCGGCGCCATTGTTGCCAAAAAAATTGTTTCGGTCAATTCAAGAATTGTTTTCGTATACAGAAAGCTGCTGAAAAAATCCAAAGTTCGTTTTGCGGAATTTTTTGAAAACAGTTCCTCGGTATCGGAAATGGTCGCCACTTTTCTTGCCGTTCTGGAACTTGTCAAGGCAAACAAAATTCATGTTAACGGCGAAAAGGAAAGCTGCACGGTTTCGTTTGAAAGCAAGAGGTAAACAGGGTATGAAAGAAAAAGAAATGCAAAATATGCTTGAGGCGGTTCTTTTTGCAGTCGGTGAGCCGATTGAACTGCAAAGGCTTTCTCAGGCACTTGAAATTGATGAGCTGATGCTGGAGCATGAACTTCAAAAGCTTAAGGAAAAATATGAAGACGGCAGCGGTCTGAGACTGCTGAGACTCGGCGATAAATATCAGCTTTGTTCGGCAACGCAGTATGCTTCGCAGATAAGAAGCGTTCTTGAAATCAAGAAAAATGCGCCTTTGTCGCAGGCGGCTTTTGAGGTACTTGCCATAATTGCCTATAATCAGCCCGTCACAAAAGCTTTTGTCGAACAAGTCAGAGGGGTTGACTGTTCGGGCGTCATATCTTCGCTTTGCAAAAAAGAGCTGATTGAAGAAAAGGGCAGGCTTGAACTTCCGGGCAGACCGCTGGTTTACGCAACAACGGCAAACTTTCTCAGATGTTTTTCCATGTCATCACTTGATGAACTTCCGAAACTGCCCGAAAAGCATGAAAACGAAAGCTCCGAAAACGAAACACAAGCTGAAAACGAAAAAAATTCGGCAGATGACGAAAATGATTTGGCTCAGGGTGTTGACGAAATCAAAAATTTAGAGTAACATATAATAGATTGATTGAATAAAAAAGTTACTTGTGACGAAAAAGAGGTGAAGACGTGAGCGGATTTGAAATTTTTCTTTGTGTTTTTGCGGGAATAATTTTATTTTTTATTTTGATTCTCTCAATTCCCGTTCATGTTTCTTTCACTTATTCGGACATGATATATCTTTCGGTAAGATATTTGTTCTTGAAATTTAACATTCTTCCGATTGATCCGAACAAAAAGAAGAAGCCCAAAAAAGAAAAGAAACCCAAAAAGCCGAAAGAGGAAAAACCGGAGGAAACCGAGGAAGAAAAACCAAAGGAAAAGAAACCGAATGCCATTTTGGAAATGGTCAAGGCAAACGGCTATGACGGAATGATGACGGTCATTTCCAACCTTGGACGAATCCTCGGAAAATACGGCGGAAAGCTTTTCAGAAGCGTAATTTTCGATGAAGTTGAAATTTATGTAACGGTCGGAACCGGCGATGCCGCTTCAACCGCAATCAAATACGGCAAAACCTGCCAGAAAGTTTATCCTTTCATGGGCTTTATCTGCAACAACAATGTTGTTCATAAATATGATGTTAACGTTGAACCCGATTTTCTTGCAAACAACAGCAACGGTGAAATGAATCTTGAATTTCATCTGATTGTCCGAAAAATCATCAACGCAACCGTTGCCATGGCAGTAAGGCTTGTTTTCGGTGTTCTTCTGAAATTCTTAAAGGGTGCAAAAAGCAATAAAAACACTGCAAACGATCCGGTTGCAGAAAACAATAAAAACACAGTAAATAATTCTTAATTAAGGAATCATATATAAATTCATTGATTGCTTAAAGAAAGGAAGAGAATACAATGTCAGAAAAATCAGCAGGAGCAATTCTCAGCTCAACAATTGAAAAAATCCGCGATCTTGTTGACACAAGCACCATCATCGGCGAAGCAATTTATGCCGAGGGCGGAATCACCATCATTCCGGTTTCAAAGGTTACATACGGATTTGCTTCAGGCGGAGCAGATTTTCCCTCAAAAAGCAACCAGGAACTTTTCGGCGGCGGCGGCGGAGCAGGCGTAACAATCACACCCGTTGCTTTCCTTGTCATTAATGACGGCGAGGTAACGCTCAAGCACATCACTGCTTATGACAATGCAGCTGAAAGAGTGGTTAACCTTGTTCCCGAAATGTTCGATAAGGTCACCGGACTTGTTAAAAAAGCGAAGAAAGACAGCGACAAACCGGCAGAAGTACCGACAGAAGCTGAATAATTTTAGCAAAGCATAATAATTTTAAAGCAGCCGTCTGCATATTCTTAAAATGGCAGGTGGTTGCTTTGTTGCACAAAAAAATATTCTGTTATTTTGTTTTATTTTTCGCTATTTTAATTATTATCCCGATTCGTGCGTCCGCTCTTGAAAGCGGCGACATAAGCGCTGCAAGTGCGGTTGTCATGGAAGCACAAAGCGGGCAGGTTGTTTTTGAAAAAAATGCGCATACCCGCCGCTCTATGGCAAGCACAACAAAAATTATGACGGCGGTTCTTGCGGTTGAATCGGGAAGAATGAGCGAAACAGTTGAAATCAGCGCAGATATGTGCGGCGCCGAGGGAACTTCAATCGGACTGAAAGCGGGAAATAAAATTAAGCTTGAGAATCTGGTTTACGGTATGATGCTTGAATCGGGCAACGATGCAGCCAATGCCGTTGCCGTTTTTCTTGGAAAAAGCATTGAACATTTTGCAGAAATGATGAATCGCAAGGCTCTTGAAATCGGAATGGAAAACACAAATTTTGTCACTCCGTCCGGTCTTGACGATGAAAATCATTACACAACGGCTTATGATATGGCACTTCTTGGCGCGTATGCCATGAAACTGCCTTTGTTTGAGCGAATTGTTTCTTCAAAAAGCGCAAAGGTTGATTTTGAAAGTCCCGACATCACCGTTACCTTTTCAAACCATAACAGATTGCTTTATTCTTATGACGGGGCAATTGGCATAAAAACGGGCTTTACCAAAAAAAGCGGGCGTTGTCTTGTTTCTGCTGCCCAAAAGAACGGTGTGAGAGTTATCGCGGTAACGCTCAGTGCGCCCGACGATTGGAACGATCACAGGAAAATGCTGGACTATGCGTTTGAAAATATAAAAACCGAGAATATATATCTGAGAATTCCCGAAACGGTTCATGTCATCGGCTCCGAGCAAAGCGAAATTGAAATCAAGGCGGCTGAATATCCGTGCCCGGTTTCATATTATACGAAAGATAAAATCACACAGCGAGTCTTTTTACCGTCGTTTGTTTATGCGCCGATTCATTTTGGCGAAGAGGTCGGTTATGCCGCAATTTATTTAGACGGAAAAGAGATTAAACGCATCAGTATTACCGCACAAAAAAGCTGTCAGTCCATTGAAGAAACCTATGTTCCTCATGAAAGCTTTTTTGCAAGAATAAAATCAAAACTGAAATCATTTGCAAACAGAAAAAATAATTGAAAGGCCGGCGGATTTCGCCGTGAAATGTTATGGCAGACAATACAATCAGATTACAAAAATATTTGTCCGAATGCGGCGTTGCTTCACGAAGAAAAAGCGAAGAATTAATTGCCGCAGGAAAAGTAAAAGTCAACGGTGTTGCCGCTTCAATCGGAGATAAAATCAACCCGAAAAAAGATACCGTAACCGTATGCGGCAAAAAGGTTGTCAAACAAAAGGAATGTAAATACATCATGCTTCATAAGCCGCGCGGTTTTATCACCACCATGAGTGACGAAATGGGAAGAAAATGTGTGGCACAGCTTGTTGAAGATGTACCGGAAAGAGTTTATCCGATCGGAAGACTTGACAGAGAATCCGAAGGTCTGCTTCTTTTCACAAACGACGGCGAATTTGCAAACGCCATGACGCACCCGTCAAAGCATGTATCCAAAACCTATCGTGTAACGGTCAGACCTTCGGTTAATGAGGAACAGTTGACCGCAATCACGCAGGGCATTATGATAGACGACAGAAAAACCGCACCCGCTGAAGTCAGAGTGGTCACCAAGGAAGAAAACAGGGTTGTGCTTGAAATTGTGCTTTATGAGGGCAGAAACCGCGAAATTCGCAAAATGTGCGAAGAAATCGGCCTTGAGGTTGCAAGACTGAAAAGAACGGCAATCGGCTCGTTGAAGCTTGGTATGTTAAAGCAGGGACAATGGCGTGAGCTTACGCAGGACGAGGTGCGAAAGCTGATGATTGCCGCAGGCATGGAAAGAAAGAAAAAATAAGAATTCAATATTGTTTTTACATTGTATTATAAATTTGACAAACTGCAAAAAATATTATATAATAAATTAATTACGGACAAGCGTTTTTATAGATAACACCGAATGCGGCTTTCGGTTCGAAAATTCAGGAAAGGAAGCGTCACAAAATAAGGCTGTATTAGCCTTTGGATAAATAACTGTGGCGCACAACAACGAATTATGATAAAAAGCATGACCGGTTACGGAAGAGCGCAGCAAATGATTGACGGCGCAAACATAACCGTTGAAATTAAAAGCGTAAACCACAGATTTTTTGAATTTTTTTCAAAAACGCCGAGAAATCTTGCTTTTCTCGATGAAAAGCTCAAAAGCTATATTCAAAGCAAGGTTTCAAGAGGCAAAATCGAATGTTATGTTTATATCGAAGCTCTGGATAGCGATGACTGCACGGTTGAAGTCAACCATTCTCTTGCGTCGGGCTATATCAAAGCCTTGCATGAACTTTGTGAAAGATACGGTCTTGAAGATGATGTAACGGTCACAACCGTTTCAAAATATCACGACATTTTTTCCGTTCACAGGGAAGAAGCCGATGAAGAAAAGGTCTGGAACGATGTGAAAACCGTGCTTGATCTGGCGCTTTCATCGTTTATTTCCATGAGAGAGCGCGAGGGAGAAAAGCTCAAAGAAGACATTCTTTCACGCTGTGATATCATTCTTGAAAATGTTGAATTCATTGAAGAGCGTTCGCCGCAGACTGTGAAGGAATATACGGAAAAGCTGACCGAAAGAATGAACAATATTCTCGGCGATGTTCATATTGACGAACAAAGAATTCTCACAGAAGCCGCAATTTATGCCGATAAAATTGCCGTTGCCGAAGAAACTGTCAGACTCAGAAGCCATGTTTCGCAAATGCACGAATTTATGAACAGCGAAGTTGCCATCGGCAAAAAGATGGATTTTCTTGTTCAGGAATTTAACCGTGAAGCCAACACCATCGGTTCCAAGGCACAGGATGTTGAAATTGCCAAAAGAGTCATCAATATCAAAGCTGAGGTTGAAAAAATCAGAGAACAGGTTCAGAATATTGAATAAATAAAAAGTGAAAATTGAACTTATCTGATACTGATGCTTCAAAGGAAATAAAAAAAGGAAAAAGCAGTTTAAAATCTGCTGTGAGGAGAAAAATATGAAGCTTATTAATATCGGTTTCGGCAATATGATTAATGCTTCAAAGCTTGTTGCCGTTGTCAGTCCGGACTCTGCGCCGATCAAGAGAATTATTCAGGAAAGCAAAACAAACGGCACTCTTATTGACGCAACCCAGGGAAGAAGAACAAGGGCAGTCATTATCATGGACAGCGACCATGTTGTGCTTTCTTATCTTCAGGCTGAAACTGTTGCCAACCGCCTGAACGGGAACGGCAGCTTTGAGGAGGAAGAAGATGAGTGACGGACAGCTTTATGTGATTTCCGGCCCCTCCGGCTGCGGAAAAGACACGGTGATTTCAAAGGTACTTGAAAACCTCGGCGATGAAGGCTTTCTTTCCGTTTCCATGACAACACGTCCGGTGCGCGCCGGTGAAAAAGACGGAATTGATTATTACTTCGTTGACAAAGAAGAATTTCTGAAAACCGTTGAAAGCGGAAAAATGCTGGAATATGCAAAATATGCCGATAACTATTACGGAACACCGCTTGAACCGGTGGAAAAACTGATAGCCGCAGGAAAAACCGTTTTTCTCAACATTGAAGTTCAGGGCGGTTCCAATATCAGAAAGCTTATGCCGAGCGCAAAGCAGATTTTCATTCTGCCGCCGTCTTTTGCTGAACTTGAACGCAGGCTTCGCAAAAGGGGAACCGAAAGCGAAAGCAAAATTGCCCAAAGAATGGAAAGGGCAAAAAAAGAAGTGGAATGTGCCGTAAATTATGATTATATTGTGATTAACGATGAGCTTGAAAAAGCTTGCGATGATATCTTGTCAATAATCAGAGCGGAAAAGCTCTGCGTAGATAAAATGAAAAATAAAATTAGTGAGGTAATTGATAATGCTTAATCCGGATTTGAGACTGATTTTAAAAGAACATACCAGCAGATATTCTCTTGTAAGAGCGGTTGCAAAAAGAGCAAGAGAAATCACGTCTGATGACGTGCTGAGAGAAAAATGCGGCGATGAAAAGCCGGTCACGGTTGCACTTGAAGAATTTCTTGACGGAAAGCTTGAAATTATTGAGCCCGAAGAAATCAGAGACATCTGATTTTTGTGCCTTTTAAATAATTTATAGGACGTGAGATGATATGGAACAGTTTCTTGCATATGTTGCGGTTGAAAATGTTGCATATCATTTTGATATTTTATACGGGTATAAAATTCCGCAGGAACTTCAAAATGATGTAAAGCCGGGTGTGCGTGTTCAGGTACCTTTCGGCAAGGGCAGGTCTCAGCGTCAGGGCATTGTTTTTGAAATTTCAAAGCATGAGGACGACCCGAGATATAAGTCGGTTTCAAAAGTGCTTGACAAAGAGCAGATTATGAATGAAGAAATGATTAAAATTGCTCATTTTCTCAAAGAAAGAACCTTCTGCACTTATTTTGAAGCGGCAAAGGTTCAGCTTCCGACCGGCTTTAATCTCAAGATGAATGTCACTTATGCCGCCGTTAATGCTGATGATGAGATGAAACTCACTTCGGCACAAAAACAGGTTTATGACTATATGCTTGAAAAAGTCATATATATGAGTAAGGACGAAATTCTTTCTGCGTGCGGTCTTGACAAAACCGGCGATGTGCTTGAAAAACTTGTTTCAAAAGGGCTGGTTGTCAAAAACTATAACGCAGTCGGAAAAATCGGAAACCTCAGTGTAAAAACCGCTTCTCTCAATGTTGATGAAGACAAAATTGATGAAATTTCATCGGCTCTTACGCCGAAACAGGCGAGTGTTCTTTCCGTTTTAAAAGACGTCGGCTCAGCGAGCATAAAGGAAATTTGCTATTTTACGGGTGTTTCTCCGGCTGTTGTTTCTGCGCTTGAGAAAAAAGATATCATTAAAATTACAAACTGCGATGTTTTTCGCATACCGCAGGTAAACTATAAAAGCAATAATCTTAAAGACGAAATCAAACTTACCGCCGCTCAGGAAAGGGCATATGAAAATCTTTTTGAAAAGTATAAAAACGGCGGCGGTGTATCGCTTCTTTACGGCATCACCGGAAGCGGCAAAACCTCGGTTTTCATCAAGTTGATTGACAGCGTTCTTGAAAGCGGCAGGCAGGTTATTGTGATGGTTCCCGAAATTTCCCTGACGCCGCAGATGATGGCAATTTTCAAAGGACGTTACGGCGATGAAGTTGCCATTTTTCACAGTGCGCTTTCTGTGGGCGAACGAAAAGATGAATACCGTCGCGTCCGTGAGGGAAAGGCGAACATTGCCGTGGGAACACGAAGTGCGGTTTTTGCGCCTTTTGATAATCTCGGGCTTATTGTGATTGACGAGGAACAGGAGCATACCTATAAATCCGAAGCTTCGCCGAGATACCATGCAAGAGATGTTGCAAAATTCCGGACGGCATATCACAAAGGCTTGCTTCTTCTGGCTTCCGCAACGCCGAGCATTGAAACTTATTCAATGGCAAAAAGAGGCGTTTATTCTCTTGAAACGCTCAGTGAAAGATACGGCAACGCGGTTTTGCCCGATGTTACTGTTGTTGATTTGAAAAATGACAGACAGCGCGGCAATAAATTCAGCATAAGTCTTGTTTTGCAGGAAATGATTGAAAAAAATCTTGAGCAAAAAAAGCAGACCATTCTGCTGATGAACCGCAGAGGATATAACACCTTTGCCGCCTGCGAAAACTGCGGAAATGTCATAACATGCCCATCATGCAGCATATCTTTAACCTTTCACCGTGCAAATGACAGGCTGATGTGTCACTATTGTGGGTATTCAACCCCATTTGTTACGAAATGTCCGCACTGCGGTAAAAACAGGATACGATATGCCGGTTACGGCACGCAGAGAATTGAAGAAGAGATGAAAACGCTGTTCCCGTCTGCAAAAGTGCTTCGCATGGATGCCGATTCGGCGGTTTCCCGTCAGGCGTTTGAACAAAAGCTTTCAGATTTTGCAAAAGGCGAATATGACATTATGCTCGGAACGCAAATGGTGGCAAAAGGCCTTGATTTTGAAAATGTAACGCTTGTCGGTGTTGTCAGTGCCGATATTCAGCTTAATGATGACGATTTCCGAAGCGAGGAACAGACCTTCGATTTATTAACGCAGGTTGTCGGCCGTTCGGGCAGAGGAAACGAAAAGGGTGTTGCCGTCATTCAGACGCTCAACCCCGAAAATAATGTGATCCGCCTTGCCCGGGATCAGGACTACGAAACATTTTTTAATGAAGAAATCAAAATCAGAAAGGCCATGATCTACCCGCCTTTTTGTGATATATGCACGGTCACGACCGTCAGTGAAAACGAAATGAAAGCGCACAGCGCGGCAAAAACGTTTCTTGAAAGAATGATGAAACTTGTTGACAGTGAATATAAGAATCTGAAAATTATCATTCTTGAACCGATGCCGCCGCGCATTTCTAAGGTAAATAATAAGTTCAGGTATAGAATCATTATTAAATGTAAAAACAGCAAAGATTTCAGAGTACTGATTTCAAGGCTGCTTATTGAATTCGGAAAGTGCAAAAGCTTTTCCGACGTAACGTTTTTTGCGGATATCAATCCCGCAAACCTTTCATAGGAGGAAGAATAATGGCAATCAGAAATATAGTAAAAATCGGCGATCCGATTTTAAGAAAGACCAGCCGAAAAGTTGTAAATTTTGACAAGAAGCTCTGGACGCTTCTTGACGATATGAAAGAAACCTTAAAAGAAGCAAACGGCGCCGGACTTGCCGCAGTTCAGGTGGGTATTCTTCGCAGAGTTGTTATCGTTGACATCGATGACGGCAAGGGACTGATGGAGCTTATCAATCCCGAAATTGTGGAAACCTCAGAAGAAACGATTGAGGCGGAAGAAGGCTGTTTGTCTTTGCCGAATCAGTGGGGCGTTGTCAAAAGACCGAAGGTTGTTGTTGTCAAAGCGCAGAACCGAGAGGGCAAATGGTGCCTTTATAAAGGCGAAGGCATGAGGGCAAGATGTTTCTGCCACGAGCTTGACCACCTTGACGGCCATGTATTCACGGATTTTGTCACAAAAATGCTGACTGATGACGACATTCGCAGAATGCGTGACGAACGTTTAAGAAGAGGCGAAAACTAAAGACTGATGAAAGGAAAAGGCGAAAAGTGTTGTGTTTCGCCTGAAAGATATTATGAAAATTGTGTTTATGGGTACTCCCGATTTTTCCGTGCCGTGTTTGCAGGCTCTTGCCAAATCAGAACATGAGGTTGTGGGCGTTTTTTGCCAGGCAGATAAACCGGTCGGAAGAAAGCAGGAACTGAAAATGCCGCCTGTAAAGGAAGAAGCATTAAAGCACGGATATGCCGTTTTTCAGCCTGACAGCCTAAAAAACGGCAAAGGTGTTGAACTTTTAAAGCAGCTCAATCCCGATCTTGTTATTGTTGTTGCATACGGAAAAATTCTGCCGGGTGATTTTCTTAGTTTTCCGAAATACGGCTGCATCAATATTCATGCTTCGATTTTACCGAAATACAGGGGTGCCTCACCGATTCAGCACGCCGTTATAAACGGTGACAGCGAAACGGGCGTCACATCCATGCAGATGGACGAAGGACTTGACACCGGCGACATTCTGCTTTGTGAAAAAATCCCCATCGGTGAAAACGATACCGCCGAAGATATGTTTGAAAAGCTGTCTGTACTCGGTGCAAATGTTATGCTGAAAACCATTGCGCTTGCAGAAAACGGAAATCTCAATCCGATCAAACAGAATGAAGACGAAGCCACAAAGGTCGGACTTCTTTCAAAAAATTCAAGCCCGATTGACTGGAACGACAGCGCAAAAAATATTCATAACAAAATCAGAGGACTTTATTCTTGGCCGTGTGCGTCAACCATGCTCGGCGAAAAAAAATTAAAAATATATTCCTCTGTTTTGAGCGATAAAACAGGAAACAATAAACCCGGAGCGGTTGTTGAGAACGCGGGAAAAATTGTTGTTTGCTGCGGAGATAATGCCTGCGTTGAGCTTTGCGAAATTCAGCTTGAGGGCAAAAAAAGAATGAACGCTTCGCAGTTTTTAAACGGCTGCAAAATCGAAAAAGGAACAGTTCTCGGTTAATAAAAAAGAACATCAAAAATCATAATTGTGAAAAAATGAGGTGTGATTATGTTTTATTTTTTCCCTGATTATTATTATATCATTCTCGTTGTGCCGGCAATTATACTTTCATTGATTGCCCAGTTCAGAGTCAAATCTGTCTATTCTAAAATGTCAAAAGTTGCCAATGTCAGAGGACTTACGGGCGCGCAGGCGGCACAAAATGTTCTTCAGTTTTACGGCATAACCAATGTCCGTATCGAATGTATTTCGGGCGAGCTTTCCGATCATTATGACCCGCGCGACAATGTGATCAGACTTTCAAGTAAGGTTTATAACAGTCCGTCCATCGCTTCTGTGGGAATTGCCTGCCATGAAGCGGGTCACGCGGCTCAGCACGCCGAAAATTATATGCCGATTAAAGTCCGCAACGCCATATTGCCGATTGCAAACATCGGTTCTTCTGCCGGAGTGTTAATTGCGATTCTCGGTTATTTTCTCGGGTTCGGACTTCTGACAAACATCGGAATTTTGCTTTTTGCCTTTGTGGTTGTTTTTCAGCTTGTGACGCTCCCTGTTGAATTTAACGCTTCTTCAAGAGCGGTCAAAGTGATTGAAGAAACCGGAATGCTTTACGGCGAAGAGCAAGGCGGCGCAAAAAAGGTGCTTCGTGCCGCCGCAATGACCTATGTTGCCGCACTTCTTGTTTCTCTTGCTTCGCTTTTGAGACTGATTTTACGCTTTGGCTCAAGGCGCGACTGAGGAGAAATGAATGGAAAAGAACGCAAGACAAACCGCATATGAAATCCTTTTCAGAATTGAAAAAAACGGCGCATATTCCAATCTTTTGCTTGATGAACTTTTAAAAAACACAAAGTCGGACGCAAGGGACAGTGCCTTTGTGTCCGCTTTGGTTTACGGCACGGTCGAAAGAAAAATAACACTTGATTATTCTCTTTCTTTATACCTTTCAAAGCCGATTAAAAAGCTGAAACAGGAAGTTTTAACCATCATGCGTATGGGCGCTTATCAGATTTTCTTTATGGATAAAGTTCCCGTTTCCGCGGCGGTGAATGAAAGTGTTAAGCTTGCAAAGAAAAACAAAAGTGCCTATGCCGCTTCGCTTATTAATGCAGTTTTAAGAAAATGCGCTGTAAACGGACTTGTTTATCCCGATGAAACAAGCGAAAATTATTTATCTGTCCGCTATTCCTGCCCGGATTGGCTGATACATAAATGGACGCATGAATACGGAAAAGA
>JBJFHW010000009.1:0-6659 GCA_051893965.1 Acutalibacteraceae bacterium | reverse complement strand
CGCAAGAAGATGGGCAAACCCCAAAAAGGAGCTGTCTGGCTCGATCCGGAAAAAACAAGTCCGTATGAATTTTATCAGTATTGGAGAAATGTTGCTGATTCCGATGTTCTCAAATGTATCAGAATGCTCACTTTTCTGCCGCTTGAAGAAATTGACAAAATGGATTCATGGGAGGGCAGTCAGCTTAACACAGCAAAGGAAATTCTTGCTTTTGAACTGACAAAGCTTGTTCACGGTGAAGAAGAAGCCACAAAGGCGCAGCAGGCAGCCCGTGCTCTTTTCTCAAACGGAGCAAACACCGATAATATGCCGACAACCGCACTTTCGCAAAACGATTTTGAAAACGGCGAAATCAGTGTTATTGACGCTATGATGAAAGCCGGAATCACAAAATCAAAGGGTGAGGGCAGACGCCTTATCACGCAGGGCGGCGTCAGTGTTGACGATGAAAAAGTTACAGATGCCGCGGCAACGATTAAAACCACAGACTTTGAAAAAGGTCATGTCATCATCAAAAAGGGCAAAAAAGTTTTCCATAAGATTGTCGTAGAATAAAAATATAAATCAATCAGCCGCGCATTTTGCGTATGGCTGATTGTTGTTTTGGAGGTTCAGGTATGAATATTTTCAGCATAACGGTTTTTGCGGCTTGCGCAGTCGCTTTAACTGTTCTTGTTCCGATTTATGTTAACTGCCTTTCAAATAAAAAGCCTTATAAGCTAAAAAAAATGATCTGTTCTTCGCTTTTTATTCTTCAGGCTTTGGCGGCAGTGCTTTATAACGGCGGCTTTTCAGTGTTCAGCGCGCTGATGCTTGCAGGCCTTGTTTTGTCATGGATAGGGGATTTGTTCCTTGCCGTAAGCTTAAAGGGAACGCCTTTCATTCTGGGACTTGCTTCTTTTCTCCTTGCCCATGTTATGTATGTGATTTCTTTCAGCCGCTCAATTTCGGATATCAGCGAAAGCGCAAGGATAAAGCCGTTTGAATTTGCCGTTGTAATAATAATGCTGTGCGTTTGTCTGCTTGTTAAGTACAAAGCAAAAATCAATCTCGGCGAAATGGCAGTTCCGGTTTTGTTTTATGCTCTGGCAATCAGCTTTATGCTTGCAAGGGCAGTCAGGCTCTCTTTGCTCTGCGTACAAAATGAAATGGCTTTTGTCAGCGTAATCATGATTCTGGCGGCGGTCCTTTTTGTTGCGTCAGACAGCGTTCTGGTGTTTATTATTTTTAAAGATCTGCACGGCAAAAAAGTTGAGGGTGCAAATCTTTATACATATTATGCTGCGCAGGTTCTTCTTGCATCGAGTATATTTTTTCTCGGTTAAGATGAATTTAAGAAAGATTAAAGTTAGACAAATATTATAAATATGTTCATGCAAATTATTGTAAATTTGCTTTTACTATGATAAAATATCAGACAGTTTATCAAAAAAATGCTTGGATTTAAAGCGCAAAAGTAATGCCGAGGTGATTATATGGATAAAGAAAAAAGAATTTATACCATTGCGACTGCACATTTAGACACAATCTGGAACTGGGATTTTGAATATACCGTTGAAAATTATCTCAGAAATACCCTTGATGAAAATTTCGCAATGTTTGAAAAGTACCCCGATTACAGATTCAATTTCGAGGGTGCATACCGATATGAACTTTTTGAGGAATATTATCCCGAAAAGTTTGAAAAGCTCAAGGAATATGTCAGAGACAACAGATGGAATGTTTGCGGAAGCAGCTATGAAAACGGTGATGTGAATGTTCCGTCGCCCGAATCTCTTTTCAGAAACATTCTTTACGGCAATAATTATTTTTACAAAAACTTCGGCAAGAAAAGCAATGACATTTTCCTTCCCGACTGCTTCGGCTTCGGTTGGGCACTTCCGAGTGTTGCCGCTCATGCAAATCTGAAAGGCTTTTCAACCCAAAAGCTTTCATGGGGCAGTGCCTATGGTGTGCCTTTTGATATCGGCGTATGGACGGGTGTTGACGGTCAGAGCATTTTTGCAAGTCTGAATGCTTTGTCTTATTGCTCGGTGTTAAAAAATGTCCGGACAAATTCAGCACTGACCAAAAAGCTTGATAACAACATTTCAAAGTTTTCTCTTCCTTGGACTTTCGGCTATCACGGCGTCGGAGATGTCGGCGGCGCACCGAAAGAAGATTCCATTGCAACCGTTTGCAAGGAACAGGCGCAAAACGATTCATCGGACATAAAAGTTCTTGTTTCAACTCCCACAGAGTTTTTTGACGATTGTTCGAAGCTTGATCCGACCGAAGTCGGCAGACTTCCGAAATGGAACAACGAACTTGTAATGACCAATCACGGCGTCGGTTCCTATACTTCGCGTGCTTTCGGAAAACGCTGCAACAGAAGAAATGAAGAGCTTGCCGATATGGCGGAAAGAAGCAGTGTTATTTGCGCAAACGTCTGTGCCGGCGATTATCCCTCAAAAACAATTGAAAAGGCATGGAAAAGAACAATTGCGCACACTTTCCATGACGACATTACCGGAACTTCGGTTCAGCGTGCCTATAAGCGTTCATGGAACGACTATATTTTAAGCGCAAACCAGTTTTCATCTGCTTATGAGGGCTCAAGCGGTCAGATTATCCGTAACATGGACACATCATGGACAAGAGGAATTCCGGTTGTTGTCAGCAATATGCTTGAACAGGACAGAACCTCGGTTGTTGACATAAAAATCCCGTCTGCCGGCTTTAAATTTATCCGTGTTTTTGATAACAAAGGCAGAGAAGTTCCGTCACAGGTAAACAGTGTTGATAACGAGTATATTAACGCCTGTATTTGCGTCAATGTCAAAGCGATGGGCTATAAAGTTTTTGATGTTCTTTACAGTTATGAGCCGTGTTCCATCAATACGGGACTTCGCTGCGGTGACGGAATTATCGAAAACTTCAAATATATTGTTTCGATTAATAAGAACGGTGACATCAGTTCAATTATTGATAAAACCCTCGGTCAAAAAGAACTCCTTGCCAAACCGATCCGATTTGAACTGAACAAATATAAGGGCAGTATAGCATACCCCGCCTGGGAGCTCAGGTACAGAGAGGTTATGAAATATCCGTGGGAATTTGCCGAAAAAGGCGAATATACCGTTTTGGAAAACGGACCTGTCAGACTGACTTTAAAAGTTGTTCAGTACTGCGGAAAATCAACGTTTACATACTATGTTTCTCTCACAAGCGGAGGACAGTGGGTAAATGTGTATAACGAAGTTGAATGGAGAGAATTCAAAAGAGCTCTTCATAACGGTTTTACTTTCAATCTTTATTGCGACAAAACGGTTTATGACCTCGGTCTGGGTGCAATTTCAAGAGGACCTGCCACCAAAAAGCTTTATGAAGTTCCCGGACAAAAATGGGCCGATATGAGCGACAGTATGCAGAATATGGGCGTATCTGTTTTCAGCGATTCAAAATACGGCTGGATTATGAAAGACAACAGAACACTTCGCATGACAGTTGTTCATTCTCCGAAGTATTTTTATCGCAACGACAGCGTTCAGGGAATGCTTGATTTCGGGCTGAATCGATACAGCTATGCCATTTATTCTCACAAGGGCGATTATACAAACGGAACGCAGTTTCAGGCAAGAAGCTTCAATCAGCCGATGGCGGCATTCATTTCAAGCAAGCATACGGGTGCTCTCGGCAGTGAGTATTCATTCATGTCAATCAGCAATCCCGATGTGATTGTCAGAGCGGTTAAAAAAGCCGAAAACAGCGATGAAGTCATTATCCGTGTTAACGAAGGCGCAGGCAAACCTGCCCAAAATGTTGAAATTGCCATCGGAAACGGAATTATCAGTGCAAACGAAGTGTACGCTTCGGAAGAAATCATCACTTCGGCTGAAGTTCAGGACGGAAAGCTTGTGTTCAGTCTCGCTCCTTATGAAGTCAAGTCCTTTGCTTTAACGCTTAGTGCTTGCCAGACAGGCGCAGTGAGCGCGCAGACAAGTGTGGATCTTCCTTATAATATCAACATTCTTTCCTCAAACGGACAGACAGATGCCGAAAATATCCACACAATCAATGCCACCGTTCCGGCGGAATTATATCCCGATGAAATTGAATGCTGCGGTGTTAAATTCAAAACCTGCACTTCAAAAGATCAGCCGAATGCTGTTATTTGCGCCGGACAGAAAATCAAAGTTACCGGTAACCGTTTTTATTTTGTTGCTGCAAGTCTTTACGGTGACAAAGCCTATAATTTCGGTCTCGGAAATGCTGAAACGGGAATTCGTGTTCAGTCAATCAATGAGCATATCGGTGCATGGGATCTTTATGATCTTGCCGAAACGGCTTATATCAAAACCGATAAGCTTGCCTGGGAGTGCACACACACGCACACAAACGGCAAGGACAATATTGCTTCTGAGCTTTATTTCTTCATGTATGAGATCAACACCGAGGGCGTTGATGAAATTACGCTTCCCGATGACAGCGGACTTCTCATACTTGCCGCTTCGCAGGTAACGGACAACAGAGATGTTAAGCTTCTGACTGACCTTTATGACAGAATCGAAAAACGCCCGTTTGATTATAAAATGTCACGCAAGGAAAAAAGAAGATGCAAAAGGCACAAACGCATCAGCAAAAGGCCTGCAAACAAAACGATATGATAAAATCAAATTGTCACACGCACACAGTTTTTTGCGACGGAAAAAACACAGCCGAAGAAATGGTTCGGGCAGCCATTGAAAAAGGCTTTGAAAGCCTCGGATTTTCTGTTCATTCGCCGATGAACTTTGAAAACGATTATGCAATTTCAGCCGAAAAACTCAGTGCGTATATAGAAACGATTGAGCGCCTCAAAGAAAAATATAAAGGTGAAATTGAAATATATAACGGCATTGAACTTGATTCGGATTATGAAAGTGTTGATAAAAGCAAATTTGATTTTGTGATTGCATCGGTTCATCAGCTTCACTGCGGCGAAAAGATATACAGTATTGACAATACCGCCGGGGAGCTTTCCGACTGTGTTAAAAATGAATTTGACGGCAGCTGGAATGCCATGGCAAAGCAGTATTATTCCTCTGTTGCAAGCTTCGTCTGCAAAACAAAACCCGATGTTGTCGGACATTTTGACCTGATCGGAAAATTTAACGACAGCGGTCAACTGTTTGAAAAAGATAATATCGAATATAAATTAATCACAAAAACCTATCTTGACAGGATATGCTACGCCTGCCCGGACACGATTTTTGAAGTGAATACCGGTGCGATGTTCAGACAGGGCAATAAATCGCCTTATCCGGATAAATTCATTTTAAAGCACCTTTGCAAAATGGGAATGAAAATCACCATCACGAGCGATGCTCACAGCACGGATTCATTGGATTTTGCATTTGATGAAGCGGTTCGTTACTGCAAGGACTGTGGATATCAAACGGCTTATGCTTTAAAAAACGGAAGGTTTGTTGAATATAAGCTGTAAAAAAATAACGGGAAGCAATTTTCGCTTCCCGCTTTTTTATTGCGTCAGTTTTTCAAGTGTTTCATTCAGTTGCTGCCATAACTCCATTTTTTCTTCCTGAAGCTTTACGGTTTCGTCAAGCTGTGCGGTAAGTTCCAGAATTTTTTCATAATCTGCGGCATTTTCATCGCTGTTTATTTCTTCTTGGAGCAAAGAGATTTTTTCGTCCAATGAATCAATTTCATTTTCAAGCCTGCTGATTTTGCCTTTTGTTTTGCGAATCTCACTTTCGTGTTCCTTCTGCTTTTTATAGGCATTTTCTTTAGGCTTCACAACAGGATTAACAGATAGCTCCTCGTTTTCTTTATGCTCAAGATAATAATCATAGTTACCGGGAAACGAAACGAATTTGTCTTTTTTGAGCAGAACCGTTCTTGTTGCAAGGCGGTTGATAAAATATCTGTCATGGGAAACAACCAACATCGTTCCGTCGTAGGTGTCAAAAGCACTTTCAAGAGCTTCTCTTGATTTAATATCAAGATGATTGGTCGGCTCGTCAAGAATCAGAAAGTTTGAGCCGGAAAGCATCAGCTTCAAAAGGGCAACACGCGCTTTTTCTCCGCCGCTTAATTTGTTCATGATTTTGAAAACATCGTCTCCTTTAAACAAAAAAGCGGCAAGTGCACAGCGGATTTGCGTTTCGTTCATCATTTTATAGCTGTCCCAGACTTCATCAATAACCGTTTTGTTGTTACTCAGTTCAGCAAGCGTCTGGTCAAAATAGCCGATTTTTACGCCTGTTCCTAGACTGATGCGGCCACAGTCCCGACGAAGTTTTCCGAGTATAATTTTCAAAAACGTTGATTTGCCGCAGCCGTTTTCTCCTAAAAGGAAAACATGCTCGCCTTTTTTTATGTCAAGCTCAAGATTTTCAAAAAGCCTTTTTTCGCCGAAGCTTTTTGAAATATCACTGCAAAAAAGAACATCGTTGCCGCTTTGAGATGAAGCGGTGAAATTGAATCTGATGGAACCAAGCTCATTTTCGGGCTTTTCAATGCCGTCAAGCAGGCTGTCAATGGATTTTTGTTTGGAAGCGATCGTGATATAGTTTCGTTCTCTGTTAAATCTTTTTTGCTGTTCAATAATTCCCTCGATGCGGTGGACTTCTTTCATTGTGTTTTCATAAACACGCTCGTCGGCTTTTCGTCTTTCCTCT
>JBJFHW010000008.1:0-6660 GCA_051893965.1 Acutalibacteraceae bacterium | reverse complement strand
CCTTATGTCTGCCACGCCGAGCTCAATGCAATTTTAAACAATGCCGGTGCAAACCTTGCAGGGTGCAGAATCTATGTTGCGCTTTTTCCCTGCAACGAATGTGCGAAAGCAATCATTCAAAGCGGCATAAAAGAGGTCGTTTATATTTCCGACAAATATGCCGACACACCGATGGTGAAAGCTTCAAAAAGAATGTTCAATGCCGCCGGGGTGAAGCTTACAAAAATCACTCCGAAAAAACAAAAAATCGTGATTGATTTCACAGAAGAAAAAATTTGATTTTATCAAAATCAGTCAGTCTATGAGCCGTATTTTTATGGCTCATATTTTGTTTTAGGGAATGAGCAATCCGGATGACACGCAAAGTAGCAAAAAAAATTAAAATGCCGCTTACGGTTTCTTGTTTTGCAACTTGAAGCTGACTATAATTAATTCAAAATAAGGAGGTACGATTATGACTTTTGCAGAAAAACTTAAAAATTTACGCCGACAGGCAAATATGTCTCAGGAAAAGCTTGCAGAAAAACTCGGTGTTTCAAGGCAGGCTGTTACAAAGTGGGAAACAGATGCCGGAATTCCCGATATCGAAAACATATTGGCCATATCATCTTTGTTTTCCATTTCGATTGACGAGCTGTTATCCAACGAAAAATTTTCAAATAAGCAAACCGATTTTCTCTATGAAAGCATCACAGAATATGACATCGATCACACAAAAAGCTATGACATGAAATTCGGCGGAGCAAACAAACTGATTCTGTCGGGCTATGACGGTGAAAAAATACATATTCGTTTTGCTTCCAATACGCTTTCAACGCTTCAAAACGATTTCAAGGTTAAAATTGACGACATAAAAAACAGAATTGATATTGATGTAAAAAGGAAAAATGAAACCTCAGAAACAACAGCAAAAGAAGCCGTTATGATTTTTGTTAAGCTTCCGAACCGTTATATCGGCAAAATTGAACTCGCCGTTCATGCACAAAGCGTTGAAATTCAGTCTTTGGAATGTGAAAGTATTCAACTCGACACCAGAACGCAAAACATTGTTTTAAACGGTGTTTGCGGTACGATTGAAATCAACTGCAATCTTGACATGAATGTTTTTTGCCGGACTCTTTGCGGCTCGGTTGAAATCAATCAGATTTCTTCCACTTCAAAAATATTTATTCCGAAAGGTACTTCCTTTTCCGCAGCGGCAAAAGGAATTGCCACAAAAATATTTTATGAAAAGAACGGAAAACAAACCGAAGATTTTTCCAATCAGGACGCCGACAATTATATCGAACTAAACGGCATAAAAAGCGAACTGATTATCTGCGCCGAATAAACCGATATTTGAAATCATGTTATTCCATGAATAAATTGATAAAACAAACTCCGGCGCAGTTGATTTTTCGCCGGGATAATTTGTAATATTAATCAGTGGGAGATCGATTTGTTTCCACTGCCTTGGTCATTTGCTGACTTTCTTCAGGCTGCCTTTTGATTTAAAAAAGCTTCACAGAAACAAATGAGATACAAATAAAAACCGACAAGCTTTTTGAAACTTGTCGGTTTTTGGTGCGAGAGACGGGACTTGAACCCGTACGAGTCACCCCACACGCCCCTCAAACGTGCGCGTCTGCCGATTCCGCCACTCTCGCAAGTGCTTATATACTATATCATTTTGACCCTCTGTTGTCAAGCGTTTTTTGAAATTTTTTCTCTTTTTTGCGCTTCTTCGATAAAAATTCCGGCAGAAACATATAAACGCTCTGCCGGATATTCTTCACATATTAATAACTTTTGAAAGGAAGTCTACTGCCCTTTCGCTTTTCGGATGATCAAAGAATTCGTTCGGTTCGGCTTCTTCAATGAACATGCCGTCGTCCATGAACATAATTCTGGTTCCGACTTCTCTTGCAAAGCCCATTTCATGGGTAACAACAACCATCGTCATGCCCTGATTTGCAAGCTCTTTCATAAGATCAAGAACTTCTCCGACCATTTCCGGGTCAAGAGCCGACGTCGGCTCGTCAAAAAGAATAACCTTGGGATTCATGGCAAGGGCGCGTACAATCGCAACACGCTGCTTCTGACCGCCGGACAGACTTGACGGATAAGCGTCTGCCTTTTCTTCAAGACCGATTCGTTTAAGAAGATCAAGCGCATTTTCTTTTGCTTGTTGCTCAATTGTCTTTTTCGTTTCTTTAACCGGCTTGATTTCACCTTTTTTCAAATGAAGCTTTATGAGTAGATTGTCTCTTTTTTGCTTCTTCAGATTCTTCTTGCCAACATAAACCGGAGCAAGCATAATGTTTTCAAGAACGGTTTTGTTTGCAAAAAGATTGAAATGCTGAAAAACCATGCTCATGTTGCGGCGGTGAATATTGATGTCAACCTTCGGGTCGGCAATGTCAACACCGTCAAAGATGATGCTTCCGCCTGTCGGATCCTCCATGCAGTTCAGGCAACGCAAAAATGTGCTTTTTCCGCTGCCGGACGGTCCGATAACAACAACCTTTTCACCTTTATAAATTTTTGTGCTTATTCCTTTGAGCACCTCATGGTCACCGAAGGCTTTTTTCAGATTCTGAACTTCAATGAGCACTTCGCCGTTTTCCTTAGCGTTGTCTTTCACTTCTGCGAAGCCTCCTTTCCATGATTTTTACAAGCAGAGTAATCAGGCATACGATTACGATATAAACAAGCGCCATAACAAGATAAGGCACCATGTATTCATAAGTTGCGTCGCCGATGTTGCTGAAAGCTCTGTAAAGATCAAGCGCACCGACAAACGAAACAACGGAGGTTTCCTTAACAAGAGCAATAAATTCGTTGCCCAATGTGGGAAGAATGTTTTTGATTGCCTGCGGGATCACAATTTTCATCATTGACGCAGAATAGCTCAATCCGACCGAGCGGGCGCCCTCAAGCTGACCGCTGTCAACGGAAAGGATTCCGGCACGCATCATTTCCGAGATGTATGCGCCGCTGTTCAGGCCGAAAACACACATTGCAACATTTACCGAAAGCATTTTGATTCCGAGAAGCGGCAACAAAACATAATAGAACACCAGAAGCTGAACCACCATCGGCGTACCTCTGAAAAGTCCGACATAAAAACTGCAGATGCCGTTGAGAAATCTTGAAAGTCTGCTGTATTTCGGAAGAACACGCACCGTTGCAATCAATGTACCGATCACGATACCGATTAAAAGGCCGGCAATTGCAATATACATCGTGTTTTTCAAACCGTTCAGAACAACCTGATAGCCGTTTTTATTAATGAAAATATCAATAAATTTTAAAATTTTATTCGTCATATTTTATACCCGTCAATTAACAATATGCCCCACCTGTGGTGAGGCATATATCTGTTGATTTCAGTTAATAAACTCAAGCAGCGTTGATTGTTTCGGCAATGCGTGCTGCGGGAGCTGCGTCAATCATAACATAGTCGACGTTGCCGTTGAGCATATCCTGAACGGCAAGAGCGCCGTTGTCATAGCCTTTACCCTCAACATTAAGACCGGCAAAGCCCCAGTCTTCATCGCCTTCAACATAGAATTTAGCAGTTGTGCCGTTCTGATAACCGATCTTGGTTGTGTTGTCAAAGCCGTTGAGAATAGTTTCCATATCTGCTGTTTCTTTGCATGCGTCAAAGGTGGTGTCGTCAGCTTTTACGATAAGCTTCTGAGCTGCCTGATAATAGGATGTTGAGAAGGTTACCTGTTCTTTTCTTTCTTCGTTAACGGTAAGACCTGCCATTGCGATGTCGCATTTGTGCTGGCCGACTGAAAGGCAAACAGATTCAAACTTCATGTCGCTGATAACGAGTTCCTTGCCGAGTTCTTTTGCAAGAAGGTCTGCAATTTCCATGTCGATACCGTAGAATGAATCGCCCTCTTTGTATTCAAACGGAGCAAAAGCAGCGTTTGTTGCAACAACAAGCTGATCTTTCGATGAATCTTCAACAGCGGATTTAACCGGAGTGGGTTCACCGCTTCCGAAATATTTGTCGCAGATGCTGTCGAATGTTCCGTCTGACATAATCTTTTCAATAAATGTATTAACCTGTTCAAGAAGCTCGGGCTGATCTTTGTCAACGCCGAAGGCATATTCTTCTTCGGTAAGGTTAATGTCAATAACTTTTACTTTTGCTGCTGTTGTTCCGCCGCAAGCTGCAAGTGAAAGAACCATCACTGCGGCAAGAACGAGTGCCAATACTTTTTTCATTACGAAAACCTCCAGAATTTTTAAATAATTTTTGTGTTTGTATTTTATCACTGAGTTTTTTTAAAGTCAACAGTTTTCTGCATATTTTGCAATATTTATGTATATTAACAAGAAAAACCCTTGATAAGCAGTGAATATTTATTCAATTTATCTTGTAACATCGGGCAGTGAATAAAGATATTTATCAAGAAATGCGTCAACAACTCTCCAATATTCTTCATGGAACCAATGAGAAGAGACTGCATGCTCTGCCCCGTGGAAAACATATTTTTCTTTCGGTGCGGCACAGGCATTGAAGTTTTTGTCAAGATTTTCAATCAAAACAAAATCGTCTTTATCTCCGTGCATGAAAAGAGTGGGCGTTTTTGATTTTTCAAGCTGTTTGAGTGTGGAAGCTTCAAAGAAGAAAAATCCGTTGCAAATTTTGTTAACAAGGCTTGCAGGCGGCATAACAAGCTTCGGCGGAAGATGATATTTGCGTATGCACTGGTCAACAAAAATATCTTTGACGCCCGTAAAGCCGCAGTCCTCAATGGCAAGAACCACATTTTCAGGAAGTTCTTCGCCGGTGGTCATCATGGTTGTTGCCCCGCCCATGGATACGCCGTGAATAATAATTTTTGACTTGGGATTTTCTTTCACAATACTGTTAATCCAGTCAACAACATCAAGCCTGTCAAGCCAGCCCATTGAAACAAACCGGCTTTCGCTGTCGCCGTGTCCGTGCAAATCAGGAAGAAGAACATTGAAGCCTCTGCGGTAAAACTCCATGGCATAGCTCGACATTTCACGCTTGACATTTGTCCAGCCGTGAAGCGTAATGACCCAGACATTGCTGTTTGAGGGATTGCGAAATTCAACTGCATGAAGCGTTTTGCCCTTTCGGCTTTTAATCGTTACTTTTTGCTTATAGTTTTCATCATACCACTTATAACCGTCAATCAGGTTTTTGTTGTCTGCATTTCTTTCAAAAAGGCTGTCTTTGCAGGGTACGGTTTCGTCTTCTCTTCTTTTTGAACCGAGTGCGATTTTAAAGAAAACGATGCCCAGCGCGAGCCATAAAACAAACAGAACCGCAACGATGATTAAAATGACTGTAATTGCCGTTTTTGCAGCGGCGGAAATTGTAAGGAGAGGGATCATAATTTCAAGTCCTTTCACAAAAACTGCCGCAAAACAAAGCAGGATTCATGAAGCTTTCTTGCGGCTTTCAATATTATACACAAGATTGTCATAATTTGCAAACAAATGTCAAAAATTTGTCACAGTAAACGAAAAAAAGAGTTTGCATTTGTTTAATTTACTGTTTACTTTTGAAGTTTAAAATGTTAAAATTATTAAATACAATATATAAGTATATCTTGCTTTCAAAGCAAAAATATTTTCACAAAAAGCCGCTGATTTCTGCGGATATTCAATTTTATATTTTTTATGTTTTTATCCGCAAAGCGGAAATGAGGAGAAAGCCATGACAAACAAAAACATGAACGAAAATATTGATTTTCTTTATAAAACCATTCTGAACATTGAAACACCCGAAGAATGTCAGGCGCTTTTTGAAGACCTTTGCACCAAAACGGAGCTTGCTTCCATTTCTCAGCGCCTTGTTGTTGCAAAAATGCTCAGCGAAAAATATGTTTACAGCGACATTGTTGCCAAAACAGGTGCTTCAACCGCAACCATCAGCAGAGTCAACCGTTCTCTTGCGTTCGGCATGGGCGGTTATGAAAAAATCTTTTCAAAGATGAAAGATGAAGAAAACAAGGGCTGATTTTGCCGAAAAATTTTACAGGGGTGATTTTTTTGTCCGGTTACGGAGATTTTGCCTTTTACTATGACACACTCACCGATAATGTTGATTATGAAAAAATGAGCAGCTATATTCACGGTCTCCTTACCGAAAACGGAATCGGTGAGGGGATTTTGCTTGACCTTGCCTGCGGCACGGGAACGCTTTCGATGCTGCTTGCAAAAAAGGGCTATGAAATTGTCGGCGTTGACGCATCTGAAAATATGCTCAGCCTTGCTCAGCAAAAAAAATTTGAATGCGGCGCAGATGCAGTTTTCCTTTGCCAGAAAATGCAGGAGCTTGACCTGTTCGGAACCGTTGACGCCGCCGTATGCACGCTTGACAGCATCAATCATGTCACCGAAGAAAGCGCCATCCGGGAAATTTTCAGAAGAGTTTCGCTTTTTATGAATGATCAGGGCATTTTTATTTTTGATGTCAACACACCGTATAAGCATGAAAGCATACTTTCCGACAACACTTTTGTTTATGACATGGAAAATGTTTTTTGCGTCTGGCAGAACACATATAATGAAAAAGACCGTTCTGTCCGGGTATCGCTTGATATTTTTGAGAAAGACGATGACGATGATGTGTATTATCGCCGAAGCGAGGAATTTTCAGAGCGCAGCTATGAACTTGAAAAAATT
>JBJFHW010000007.1:0-6725 GCA_051893965.1 Acutalibacteraceae bacterium | reverse complement strand
GATCTTTTTGAAATCGTCCTAACACTGATTCCCGCCGTCATTTGTTCAACCTATATTTTCTCGGTTATGTTTTCTTTCGGGCACGGCGTTACCAAAGAAGAAAACCTTGACACAAGCGCAAAATATGAAAAGCTTCGTGTTTTGCCTGCCAATATTACGGGCGGCTTTCTCGGCATCATCAGCCTTGTTTATGTTGTTTATCTGCTTTCGCAGCTGTCCTATCTGTTCAGCGCATTTTTCGGAAAGCTACCGGGCGGTGTTGCCATCACGGTGACGGAATATGCCCGAAGAGGCTTTTTTGAAATGGCAAAGGTTGCCGCCGTGAATTTTGTGATTATCGCTCTTACGGTGCTTTTTTCCAAGCGTAAAAACAACAAGCTTTCCCCGCTGATTCAATGGTTTGACCTTTTCCTTTGCGTTTTCACAATGCTGCTCATTGCGGTTTCCGCTTCAAAAATTCTGCTTTATATTTCGTCCATGGGTCTTACGGAAAAGCGGCTTTATGTTTTTGCGTTTGACATTGTTTTGCTGTTCGTTTTTGTAAGCATTATTATCCGCCTTTTCAAAGAGAATTTCCCCTATATGAAAGTGATCATCACCGCTCTTTGCACTGTAATTTGTCTGCTCGGAATAATCGGCAGCGGAAACATCATTTCTTCTGTGAACAGCAAAATGTTTGAAACAGGAAAAACAAGCTTAACCGTTGACGATTTTTGCCGTAATAATTCATACCGCGAATTTTTGGCGCTTTATAAACTGACACAAAGCAACGATGAAATAATCAGCGAAAGTGCCTGTCAAGAAATGGTTGACTCCAACTATTCTATCATTGAAACCGCCCTTGAAGGGCACAAAAAAGCATACAAATCCAATCTTGATATGAGGCTCATATATCGTCTGATCGAAAAAGAACACGCCGATTTTTCCGAAATTTATGACAACTATTACATAGACGCCTACGGCAGAATGTATATTTTCCTCAACACCAAAAGCAAGGTAAAAAGCATTGAGGTAAAAACTGACTGGAAAATTTTTGCAAGCGATAAAAATCCAAGCCAAACTCAGAATTTTGAGCTGATCACCTTTGACGAGGATTATTACGGCAGTAAGGACATTTTTGAGCCTTTGTCATTTGAAAAAAATTTCACCATAACCGTAACGGACGAAAACGGCAAAACAGTAACACGCAGCATCAACGCAAACTGCGCCGAAATTATTGAGGACGAAACCGGCTTTGACGTCAGATATATTTACGCTGAACCGACAAGCAAAAACATGGCAAAAGCTTTTCTTGAAGTTGAGAGAAGCCAGAGTGAAAAGTGATAAATTTTTTAAATCCGCACTCGTTTTCGTGCGGATTTTTGATTGTTTCATTTTTCCATTTGACAGCGTTATTTTGCTGATATATAATGAAAGAAACATATAACAATATCGGCGAAAACGCCAGACAGCCGAAACGGATAAACAAATTGATAAAGGAGGCAAACAAAGCATGAAAACAGCCGAAAGACCGAAAACAAAAGTCAAAAAGCACCGGCTTCGCAAAACCCTTGCCGTCATTTTATGCATGCTTATTGTTTTTAACACCGGTGTTCTTGCCGCCGTGGGAAATTTTGTTTATCTTTATGTCATTGAAAAAAATATCCTTTCATCTGATAACGCAAGCTACAGCGGCGCACAGGAAGAAACCGGGAACTGGCTGACGCAAAACAGCAAAGATCTATACATCACTTCAAACGACGGCTTGAAGCTTCATGCTCTTTTGGCTGAAAACAGCAGTCAAACAAACAAATACGCCGTCATTTGCCACGGCTATACAAGCCGTGCAAGCCACATGAGCAGATATGCAAAAAACTTTTTTGATTCGGGCTTTTCCGTTCTTGCCGTTGATGCCCGTGCGCACGGCGAAAGCGAGGGAACAAAGCGCGGCATGGGTTATCTTGAAAGAAAAGATCTGCTGTTATGGATTGATGAACTTATCAAAATTAATCAAAATGCCGAAATTGTTCTTTACGGCGTTTCCATGGGCGCGGCAACCGTGATGATGACCGCAGGCGAAAAGGAACTGCCCAAAAACGTGAAATGCGTCATTGAAGACTGCGGCTACACAAGCGTTTATGACGAAATCGGTTCACAAGTTGAACGATATACGCATCTGCCTGCCTTCCCGATTGCAGATGCCGGTTCGGTTGTGACGAAAATCAGAGCCGGCTATTCTTTCAGAGAAGCAAGCTGTGTGGAAGCGGTAAAGCGGTGCCGGATTCCGATTTTGTTCATTCACGGCAGCAAAGACAAATTTGTGCCGTTCTCCATGCTTGACGAGCTTTACTCAGCTGCGAAAGTGCCGAAAAAGAAGCTTGTTGTTGAAGGCGCAGGTCATGCCAACGCTTCAACAAAAGACCCTGAGCTTTATTGGGAAACGGTTCTGTCTTTTTTGCATGAGGCCGGGTTGTAAAATAATTTTTTGGTGCAGGCTGATGAAAAAAATCCAACAAAAAGGCAGTGACTCTTTCATGAATCACTGCCGGATTTTTATGTATTGTTTTAAATTGAATGAATCAGCATCGGAACTTTTGCAATGGCCTGCGGTATTCCCTTGATGATTTTTCCGACACCGGCAAGCGATGATGCATCATCGTTGAGAATATCAATCAAGCCCTGTGCCATTTCGGGCGTGAAAACGCCCATAGACATGGAAACAAAGTTTCGAATCGGAATCTGCGTTGCCATTGCCGCAATCATTTTTCCGTCACCGTTTGCATCGGAACCGAAACCGGTCATAATTTTATTGATCAGATTGCAAATGATACCGCCCCATTTTGTTTCGCGGGCATCATCAAGACAGCAATAAATGTCAATTTTGCTTTTTGGGTCACGCTCCTGCGCGGGAAGCTCGCCGTAAACTGCGGCAAAATCTTCACGGGTGATGTTTTCAATATCATCATAATATGCCGGAGCGCTCTTTCTGTAATCGGGAATTTCACATTCCTGTGTTGCTTCAACATTAACTGCACTTTTCAGCTTGATGTCTCTGCTTGAAGCGCCGACAAGAATTTCAAATTCACCGCTTTCAACGCACCAGTCATGCGTGTTAACATTAAAGAATGCAAACGCTCTTTTTGAAAGCGTAAATTTAACGCTTGTTTCTTCGCCCGGCTCAAGATATACCTTTGTGAACGCCTTGAGCTCCTTTTCGGGGCGGAAAATCGTTGATTTTTTGTCGGCAACATAAAGCTGAGCAACTTCCGCACCGGCAACGCTTCCGACGTTTTTAATCTTGAACGAAACGGTAACCTTGTCGGTATCTTTTATGTTTTTCTTTGAAACACGCATTGCGCTATACTTAAACTGCGTATAAGAAAGGCCGAAACCGAACGGGAAAAGAACCTCTTTTTTGGCAGTGTCGTAATATCTGTAACCGATATAGACGCTTTCACGGTGCTCCGATGTAACGGGGCCGCCGGGATAATTTCCGTAAGTCGGATTGTCACTTTCGCAAAGCGGATAAGTCTCGGTGGTTTTGCCGCTCGGATTGACTGCTCCGGTGAGAATTTTGGCAACCGCCTTGCCGCTTGCCTGACCGCCAAGACCTGAATTAAGAAGTCCCTTTACCTCATTGATCCACGGCATTCTGACAACACTGCCGCCTGCAAGAACAACAACCGTGTTCGGGTTTGCTTTTGCCACCTCGGAAATGAGAACATTATGGCAGTTGGGCATTTCGATGCTGAGCCTGTCATAGCCCTCGCCCTCAAATTCTTCTGTCAGTCCGGCAAAAACAACAGCAACATCGGCATTTTTTGCGTTTTTAACCGCTTGCACAAAAAGCTTGGCATCAATTTCATCTTTGCTCTTGTCATAGCCTTTTGAATAGGTGACATGAACGCCCATCGCTTTGAGATTCACAAAAGCATTTTCAATCGGCTTGATGGGATTGACGACTGAGGAACCGGCTCCCTGAAAACGCGGAGAAACCGCCATTTCACCGATTACTGCCACTCTTGCACCCGGTTTAAGCGGCAAAATGTTATCTTCGTTTTTGAGAAGCTGCATGGAGTTTTCGGCAATTTTCAGCGCAGTTGCGTGGTGCGCTTCCACATCAAAGGTGTGCTTTTCTTCAAGTGCAGGCTTTGATTTCAAAATCAAATCAACAACGGCGTCCACTCTTTCATCAAGAATGGCTTCGTCAAGTTCACCCTTTCGAACAGCTTCCATAATTTTTGTTTTGTTCAGCGTTCCGCTCGACGGCATTTCAAGGTCCGTACCCGCAACAAGTCCGGGAACTCTGTCAACCGATGAGCCCCAGTCTGTCATGAACAGACCGTCAAAGCCCCATTCGCCGCGCGCGATTTTTTGCTGATTTTCAACGCTTTCCGATGCATAAACGCTGTTGACTCTCGGATAAGAATTCATAATTGTCCACGGCTGCGCTTCTTTGACTGCAATTTCAAACGCGGTCAGATAAAGTTCTCTCATCGCTCTTTCGTCAACAACCTCGTTAACAACCATTCTGTAGGCTTCCTGGCTGTTTGCGGCAAAATGCTTGAGCGATGTGCCGACACCCTTGCTTTGCACACCGTTGATCCATGCGGCGGCGCATTTTCCCGAAAGATAGGGGTCTTCCGAAAAATATTCAAAGTTTCTGCCGCAAGTGGGTGCACGCTTGATGTTTACACCGGGTCCGAGAAGAACCGAAACGCGTTCTTTCAGACATTCTTCGCCGAGTGCCTCACCCTCTTGTCGGATCAGATCAAGATCCCAGCTTGAAGCAACTGTTGCCGAAGTCGGAAAGCAGGTTGCCGGATAAGAATTGCCCAAGCCGACACTGTTCCCATCGGGATTTTTCTTTCTCAGACCTGTCGGTCCGTCGGTTACCATAATTTGCGGCAATCCGAGTTCATCGCTTTTTTCAAGATGCCAATAGTCATAGCCGGAAACAAAATCTGCTTTTTGTTCCAGCGTCATTTTTGACACAATTTCAGAGTGTTTCATAACATTCACCTCAGCGTATAAATTCAACAATACTATTTTACATAAGAATGATATATAATTATATAATTTTTCCGCATAAAATATCATAATTTTGTTGTTTTTCTGAGAAAAAAGTGATATAGTTTATTTTAGTGTGGAGCTTATGACAGTGTGGAGTGTGGAGTGTGGAGTGTGGAGTTAACCCATACAAAGAAAATTTCTGCTGAAAATTTTAACGGAGTTCCTTATTAAAATTATATTTACTTATATTATGTAACATTTTAACCGTAGGTGTTATTCTAATGCTTTGTGCAGACACGGCACAAACTTTAAAATGAGCTTAACTCCACACTCCACACTCCAAACTCCAAACTCATATACGCTCCACACGGTTATTCGCACTTTTTTATTAACAGGAGATTTTAAAATGAGCAGCAGCGAAATCAACGTTCTTGAAACAAGCGAAATTTTTTCTCAGCGCGAAAACGGCTTGACACACACCGCCTATGAAACCGAGGTGCTGTTTTATAACTGCATCAAAAGCGGAGACTGCGAAAAAACGAAAGAGATGATGGATTTCATTCTTTCTCAAAACATTGTGGCAGGCAAAATGAGCAACGATGCACTTCGTCAGATGAAATACTGGGCAGTGTGCTGCATCACCCTTGCAACAAGATATGCCATTGCGGGCGGACTGGACGAAACAACCGCTTTCAATTATTCCGACGAAGCAATCATGAAAATTGATGTAATGGAAAACAAAGCGGAAATTATGACTCTTTTGAAAAAGCTTTGCCTTGAGCTGACAACCCTTGTTTCAAAAAGCGGCGAAACCGCCTCTTATCCTTATGCCGTGCGCCGTTGTCTGCATATGATCAACACACGGCTTCATGAAAAATTAAGCCTGAAAACGCTGGCCGACGAATGTTCACTTTCCCCCGATTATCTTTCCGCTCTTTTTAAAAAATCAACCGGCGTCACTCTGACTGCCTACATAAAAGAAAAGCGGCTTGAAGCCGCAAAAGATATGCTGCAAAAAAAATATGCAACCTCTGAAGTTGCATATTTCCTCGGTTTTTGCTCCGAAAGCTATTTCATCAAGTGCTTTCGAGAACACTTCGGGATTACCCCGAAAAAATATATTGATATGATTAAGCTTTAACCGCACAGCTTTTCTGTTTCTTTTTGAACGCTTTCCTCGCATGAACGCATTGCGAGGATTGTTTTTTCAAACAGCTCTTCAAGCTCAACGCCGAGCATCTGCGCACCCTGTCTGATGACATCACGGCTGCAGCCTGCGGCAAATTTTTTGTCTTTGAATTTCTTTTTGAGACTTGAAACCTCCATATCCATCACACTTTTTGACGGACGCATTTTTGCCGCCGCACCGATCAGTCCCGTCAGTTCATCGGTTGCAAAAAGCACTTTTTCCATTTCGTGCTTCGGCTCACAGTCACTGCAAATTCCAAAGCCGTGGCTGCAAACAGAATAGATAAGTTCTTCGTCTGCGCCGCCTTCTCTTAAAAGTTCGGGTGCTTTTTGGCAGTGTTGTTCGGGCCACATTTCAAAATCAATGTCGTGCAAAAGCCCAACATTTGCCCATTTGTCCGCTTCGTCACCATAGCCGAGTTCGCAGGCGTACCAGCGCATCACACCCTCAACCGTCAGCGCGTGCAGAATGTGAAACGGCTCCTTGTTATATTTTTTCAAAAGTCTGATTGCTTCGTCTCTTGTCATGATTTTTTCCTTCCTTT
>JBJFHW010000006.1:0-6748 GCA_051893965.1 Acutalibacteraceae bacterium | reverse complement strand
CATTGCGTTTGCCGCATCATATTTTTCCATTGACGGCTCACTGATACCATAAAGCTCTTCGGGGGTTTTGGAAAGAAGCTGTTTTGCTTTTTCGGTTTTATTTTTCATATCGGGTTGATTGAGACGGTCTTTTTCATCAAGAATAAGCTTATTGGCTTTGAGGAGCCTTTTCAGCTTCCTTTTTTCTTTGCCTGTTGCCGTTTCGGCTTTTTTCATGTAGTCATCATAGTCTGCAACCGCCTTTGCATAAATCCCGCGCGCATTTTCAAGCTGCCCTTCCGAAAGAGAATCGGTTGCGTAATCTTCAAGGGCGGCTCTGATTTTCAGCACGGCAATATGCGCTTCGTGATCCTCCTCCGTCAGGTCGTACATGGTCAGAAGCGGAATGAGCGAAAGAACATAGCCGACAATGGTAATCAGAATCATCGCCTTTGCCATCGGCTCACGGTAGGCGGCGTTATACAAATCGTCATAGTTATCCGTCAGACCGAAATGTCTTGTGATAACAATTGTCTGAATGAAATAGGTAATTCCCATCGTAACAAATGTTCCGATAAAGCTTACCACCTGACCTAACAGACCTTCCAGGCGCTCACCTGTTTTATACTGCTGATAGTCGAGTATATCGGCATTGATTGCGTTGTCGCTGATAAGCGGGAAAGTCATGAAAAAGGCGCGAAGCCAGGTAAACACAAACAGCAGCCAGATGTTTCTGATGGAAAGAAGCATTCCGATCATGCTGAATATGTTGCAGACCGTATAAAAAATGACAAGATTTTTCTTTCCGATTTTTCTGATGATAATCGGAGCAAGGAACATTGCCGGCGTTGCCGCCATGCCCAGAATTGTCATCAGTGTTCCGTTGAGAACGCCCTGCTTTTCCGTTGAAAGACCAAGCATATCTTTGATGCCGTAATAAAAATACCAGGTGGTAACATTTCCGATACCCATCTGAAAGAAAACAAACCATGAAGAAATCGTTCTTGACCAGGTATATTTGTTTTTCATGCCCGACATGATGCCTTTAAAAAACGGAACTTTCGGCGTGTAATCCTTTGAAACAATAATTCTTTCCTGTGTTCCCGAATAAGAGAGAAAACCGAGAATAACGCCGAAAATGCCGAACGCAGGCATAATGATACGGTAAGCATTAATATGTTCAAGTCCGCCCGTAAAGCCGGCAATAATCGGAACAAAAAGGCCGGTTATGCTCGGCGCAAGCGAATAAATAAAGGTTGAAATTGTGATTACATCGGCTCTTTCCGTTGAATTCGGGCTCATAACCTGAACAAGCGTTGAGTAGGCCTGATCATAAAACGGATAGCAAAGCTGAAGCAGAATATAAACCGCAAACAGTGACCACAGCCTTTGGTTATAGCTCATGCTTTCAAACGGCAAAAGCGCAAAGCCGGTTGTCAGAAGAGCCGTCGGAATTCCGGCGTAAACCAGATACGGACGGAACTTTCCTTTTTTGCTTCTTGTGTTGTCAATAATCATTCCTCTGAGCGGAACAATGACAAGATTCAGAACCGTTGCAATCAGGCTTAAATTCACAAGATCATCGTTTTTCAGTCCGAGCGCCGAACCGGCAAGCAGATTTGTTCCCGAAAGACCGATATAATAAACAACTGAAATCAAAAACTTTACGCCGATTCCGCCGACAGAATAAGACATAATCTCTTTATAAGGAATATATCTGCCCTCGGGCGGCGTTTTCCAATATGTTTTTACGGAGCTTACGGCTCCTTTTGCTTTTTCAACGATTTTCATTTGCACCATCTCCATGGGAAATATTGTATCATGAAAAAAATGTAAACGCTATTAACTTGTTGCATAAAAAAACAAGCATGAATATAACGAAATTGACGATAAATTTGAAATCAAAAAAATAAAAATCCGACATGCAATTGTTTAATCGCATATCGGACTGAATTTAAAGTGAAATATAAAATGCCGTTTTATAAGCTTCTCTGCCTGAATTATTTATCTTTATTCCGGGCGGATCGGGATAACTCCACACTCCACGCTCCACACTCCACACTGATTAAAACGTTCCCGTTGTGATAACATAATAAAGAATTTTCGGCAAGTTCTTGATTGTTTTATAAAGCCAATCAAACACCGCATAGTTTGCAAGATCAAGAAAAGACGGAACAATATTCAAAGCATATTCAAGCTTTGAGGTTGTTTTGTCACCGTCAAAGCTTGCAGCATTTTTACCGGTTTCTTTTTCAAGCGTCAACGTGTCAATTTTTTTGACCTCGCCCGTTTCGTCAGTAAGGATATAAGCATTAAGGCAAAGCGTACCACCGTCAATGCTGACCGTTGAAAAACAGCCGCCTACATTTTCCGGGTCTTTGCTGTTATAGTCACTGCCGTTCCAATAGTTTCCGTAGCCGCTTTTTTGAATCGTCAGAGCGTCAATAAAATCAAGATTCATATAGGTTCCGGCAGAAAAATCACGGATTTCATAGCGTTTTGTGCCTGCTGTTCCGGCAAGAACATAGTGCGTACCTTCAGAGTCGGAAACAACCTTGTTGTTTTTCAAAGCCTTTGTGCGAAGATACATATGATCATGACCGGACATAACCAAATCAACGTCACATTCATCAAGTACGGCTGTGAGCGATTTTGTCAGATACTGCGCATCCGGCCATTTTCCGTCTTTACCCAATGAATAAGGCGATTTGTGCATAAACACGATTTTCCAATCGGCCGATGAAGAATTCATATCTTTTTTCAGCCAGTCAAGCTGCGATTGTGAAACGCTCAAAAGGTCATTGGTATTCAGCACGGCAAAATGTGCGTTTGAATAATCGAATGAATAGTTGACTCCGTTGAGCGTCTGAACGCTTTGGCTTGTGTCAAGGTTAAACATATTGTCAAACCAATGCCAGACGCCTAAACCGTCATGGTTTCCGGCAACGGGCACAAGTGTGGCAGCGGTATTATGCTTTTCAAAAGCGGTGAAATAAGCGTCCCACTGTTCGTTGTTGCTGTCGTTCGTAAAGTCACCCATGTTGGCAACAAAATCGGCAGACGGCATTTTTTCAAATGCCTTTTCAAGCACAAGAGCGGATTCTTCAAAGCTTTCAAGGTTACTTGCCTGAACATCGGCAATCGCAATAAAGTTAACGGCACCGTTTCCGCTGTCGGTTGTGAAACTGCCCTCTTTGCCCCAGACGCTGCCGTTTCCGACAAGGTAGGTATATGCCCGACCGGCTTCAAGTCCGCTGACCGTTACCTTGTGCATATATTTTCCGTTCCACTCGGTACATTGTACGTCACTAAAAGAAAGAGATGAACTTACATCTTCTCCGTCTTTGAAAATTTTAACCACGCTGTCGGTTTTTTCGTCGGTATACCAGCAAAAACCTCGCTGTGTTCTGCTGTCGCCGTTGATTGTGCATGAAATTCTTGTTACCTGTGCCCCGGTATCGGCGGCAAAAGAAGAAACTGCACCGACAGAGAAAATCAGGCAAAGGCACATGAAAAGGCTGATTACTTTTTTAATTGTTGTTTTCATGAATATTCCTCCTTCTTTAAATCTATCGTAAGAATTATAGCACCTTGAAAAAACGATTTCAACACTTAAATTTATTCGGTTCAAATTTTTTCGGGATACTTGTCAGATAATGTATGCAGTTATCAGATTGGTCAACGCGTTATATTGCAATCGGTATTGATTTATCGGGAGAAATTTCAAATAATAATCAACATCGCATTTCTAAATACATATTACAGTTTGCATCGTGCAAATCAGAATAAAACACAGCTTCCAATTTTAAGCTTTATCCAAAAACGGCCGGGACTTTCTGTCCCGACCGTTTGAACAAATTATTTGATTGTTATTGACTTTGCCGGGCTGAATGCTCCGTATACCTTTGATCCCGAAAGTGAAACATATGCCCTGACTTTGACGCTGTAGGTCTTGCCCTTGGTCAAAGCCTTTGTGTATGAAGTCTTGGTTGTTGCAGTCAATTTCTTATAAGAACCGCCTGAAACTTTATAATAGATCTCATAGCCGCTTGCACCCGTAACCTTTGCGTAGCTTACGGTGAGTTTTCCGCTGCTTGTTGAAAGCTTAACCGACGGTGCCGCCGGCGTCGTTACATTTGCATAAACCGACGAAACCGAACCCCAGTAGACAACCGAACCAATCTTGGCATAAGGCTTTACGGCATAAGAATACTTTGTGCCGGATTTGAGCTTTTTAACCGTATAAGAATTTGTTTTAACATCGGCAAGCTTTGTGTATTTCTTGGTTGAAGCGTTATAGGAATAAACTCTGTATCCCGTTGCACCGGCTGTTTTCGTCCAGGTTAAAGTCAGACTGCTTGTGGTTCGGCTGCTGACTTTCAGACCGGTTGCTTTTCCGGGAATGATTTTATATTTTACACTCTTGCTTCCGGTGCAGTCGCCTATTCCGGTTACTTTCACGGTGTATTCACCGACATTTTTTCTGCCTGATGAATAGGTTACGGTATAATCCGTGCCGTTTTTGAGCGTTTTTCCGTTTGTACCCTTAACCGTTACGGTCGGCTTTTTCTCTTTGCCGTCATAGGTATAAGAAGTGCTTGAAAGCGTCACGGAGGAAATGCCGTTTTTGATGCTGAAAGTGACTTCCTTGGTTTCGCTGTAATTTCCGATTCCCGTAAATACCGCCGTTGCCGTTCCGGGATTTACATTGTTGGAAAGTTCCACGGTATAATCTGTACCCTGAACAAGGGTTCTTCCCGCAGAAGTGAGCGTAAACACCGGAGTAATCGCTTTTCCGGTTGCAGTATACTGTGTTTTATCTGCTTTGACAGTGACCTTTGCCATTTCTCTCGGAATAATCTTATAAGACATTGTGAATGAGCCTGTGTATCCGGCAGATTCAAGGCCTGTAACGGTATAAGAAGCAAAGCCGGGATAAATGTTATTTTTACATTCAAGTGTGTAATCTACGCCTTCGGTAAGTTCTTTGCCGTTATAAGAAATGACATTATACGGCTTAACCGGCTGTCCGGTATATCGGTGGTTATATTTACCGACATTGAAAGTAACAACAAATTTTTTTGCACTGATATAGTTCTTTTCAGCTGTTAAAACCTTCTTACACTTGCTGCAAACATAATTGTCGCCGTCTTTTTCAAGAACATGGATAATTGTGCCGTTTTTGCATGTGGCATATCCTGCCGTAACAACCGTGTTGCCGTCAACTATGATGCTTTCCCCGCTTTTGTAAACCTTGTTT
Source organism: Acutalibacteraceae bacterium (assembly GCA_051893965.1). GTDB lineage: Bacteria > Bacillota > Clostridia > Oscillospirales > Acutalibacteraceae > UBA6857. The sequence continues at coordinate 1,509 of JBJFHW010000006.1, read as the reverse complement.
CCGATTATCCAGCCGGTAAATATCATGTTTTCCTTATCGGCCGCTTTCGGCAAAAATACCCTTGTTCCGGGAAGAACAACTTGTGTTGTTTCTGTGCCGTTATCAATGAAAGTAACCGTCAGATACGCTTTTGTGTCGGCAATTCGGAGAACAAGGCTCTGCATTGCCGCAGGCTGGCCGTTTTCATCAAGAAGCCAGACGGTAATCACATTGGCACTGCCGTCATCTTTAAGAAGTGAAGCATTGATGCTTGCCGAAGCCGCAGAATTCGTCAGATCAACCTTTCCTGCATGCTTTGCATTAATATAATAATCAAATGCGCTGTATGAACCGTTCTTTATATTCAGCTGAACAACATAGCTTTCATTTTCTCCCTTGTTTGCACAATAAGAAACGTCTCCTGTTTTAAGAAGTCCCTTTGCGTTCAGAGAAATTGAAAAATCCTGTGAGGTCTTAACGCCGAGACTGCTCATGGCTGTGTCATCATTTTCAAGCTGAGCGTCTATCCAGTCAAGTCTTGCTGTCAGCCACTGTTTAAAATAAAGATAATCATCTTCAAAGCCGCGTGAATAAGGCCAAAGCTGACTGTTGTTAAGCGCTGATTCACGAATAAGCGCATACCACTGTTCCAATGTTCCGTCATCTTCAACCATATTACGAAGCTGCGAAGCCTTTTGACGATAAAGTTCTCCCGCCTTAACGGCAAAATACGGATCTTCCATAATCTGCGGGAACCATGATTTTTCGTTTGAAGACCATTGCGTTTCATCAATCGGATCCCACGGATTTACACAGCCTGCGCTGAAATCGAAATCCCAGATCGGGCCGAAAACAAGCGGACCGTCAATATCCTTGCTGAAATATGTGCTTCTGAAGCCGAATTCACTGGTAAGCACTTCGTTAGAGAGCCAATATGTAATAAGCGAATCCATATCGCAAAGCTCGGAATATGAAATCTTTTTACCGTCTTTTGTTATTGTTTTGTCACTGCTGTAAACGGCGTCTTCAAAATCCTGAACATATGACTGAATCTGCGAAAAAACAGTTGTGTTTGTGTTGATAAATTCAGGATATTTGAACATTATCGGAACACTTCTGCTTGTCATAAACTTTGATATTTCATCATAGTTGCTGTCAAGTTCCATCAAAAATCCGCCGTTCGTTGATGACGGAAGCTCATCATAATAATCTGAAATTGTATATGTCTTATCATTATAAGAAACAACGCCGCTTGTCATCCATTCAAGATTTTCCTGCATCAATTCGGCAAGTGCATCTTCATCATCGTCAGTAAGTTTTTCTGCTTTTTTAATTGCCTTTGCAACATCTTCCGCTGCGCTTTCCCAATCGTAAATATCAACCCTGTCCTCAGAAATTCTGGTCTGCTCATAAAGCTGATAGTTACCGACACATTCGCCGTTCAAAACAACATCAACCCAGACCGCACTGTTATATCCGGCGCCGAATATTTTTGCAATTTCGGCGCCACGTCTTACTCCTTCTTCGGTT
>JBJFHW010000005.1:0-6754 GCA_051893965.1 Acutalibacteraceae bacterium | reverse complement strand
CGCTCGGTCCAGTGATCCGCAATCTGGCTCTAGATCCTTATGACGTTGAGGTCGGCGACATCATTGTTGTGAAGCCCGGAGAAAGAATTGCGCTTGATGCCGTTGTGCTTGACGGCGAAAGCTCACTTGACACGGTTGCGCTGACCGGCGAATCTTTGCCGCGCGAGGTCGGCGTCGGCGATGAGATATTAAGCGGCTGTATTAACCAAAGCGGACTTCTGACCGCAAGAGTAACAAAAGAATTCGGTGAATCAACGGCAAGCAAAATTCTTGAGCTTGTTGAAAATGCCGCCGATAATAAATCCAAATCCGAAGATTTCATCACAAAATTTGCAAGATATTATACGCCTGCCGTTGTGATTGCGGCGGTTCTTCTTGCCGTGCTTCCGCCGCTTTTTATTGACGGTGCAAGCTTTAAGGACTGGATTTACAGAGCGCTGACCTTCCTTGTCATTTCCTGCCCGTGTGCGCTTGTTATTTCCATTCCGCTCGGCTTTTTCGGCGGAATCGGTGCAGCGTCTAAAAATGAAATTTTAGTCAAGGGAAGTAACTATCTTGAGGATCTTTCAAAAGCGGAAATTGCCGTTTTTGATAAGACCGGCACACTGACAAAAGGTACTTTCAGTGTGCAAAGCGTCAATCCCGTCGGCGTTAGCAATGATGAACTTCTTGAAATTGCCGCTTATACCGAAAGCTATTCCAACCACCCGATTTCCGTTTCGTTAAGACAAGCTTACGGAAAAGAACCGGACGAAACAAAGCTTCGTGATGCAAAAGAAATCGCAGGTCACGGCGTGACGGTGCAATTTGACGGCGTCAACTGCGCCGCCGGAAACGAAAAACTTATGAAGCTTCTGGGCATTGATTTTATCAAACCCGAAGAGCTCGGAACAGTTGTTTATGTTGCAAAAGACGGAAAATTCATCGGCAGTATTGTCATTGCCGATGAAATCAAAGAAGACAGCAAACAGCTTGTTTCTCTGCTGAAAGAGCAGGGCATCAAGAAAACCGTTATGCTTACGGGCGACAGCAAAGAAATCGGCGAAAAGGTCGGTGAAAGTCTCGGACTTGATGAAATACACACAAGGCTTTTGCCTGCCGATAAGGTTGCGCAGGTTGAAAGACTGATGAAAGAAAAAAGCGCAAAAGGCAAACTTCTTTTTGTCGGTGACGGAATCAATGACGCGCCTGTTCTTGCATTGTCGGATATCGGCATTGCCATGGGCGGCGTCGGCTCCGATGCGGCAATTGAAGCGGCTGATGTTGTTATCATGACAGATGAACCGTCAAAAATTGCAAAGGCGATTCAGATTTCAAGAAAAACCCTGCGCATCGTCAAAGAAAACATTGTTCTTGCTCTGTCGGTCAAATTCCTTGTGCTGATTCTCGGTGCGCTCGGTCTGGCACCGATGTTCCTTGCCGTTTTTGCCGATGTCGGCGTTGCCATTCTTGCCATTCTTAACGCAATCAGAACACTGAAACAATAAATCACGGAGAATAACGATGCTGTATTTTGATGCGTATTCAGACAGGGAAAAATCAACGATTTTAATGCTGCACGGTGCAGGAGCGCTTGATACATTTTGTCAGCAATATTATTTGTCAGACAAATACCATCTTGTGGTTCCTCATCTTCCCGGTTCCGGAAAGGCGGCAGGCGAAGTTTATCAGCCGCAGAAAACAAAAGAAGAGCTTTTTGAATTAATTGAAAGCCTGAACAAGAAAAAAATTGCTTTGATCGGTCATTCACTCGGCGCACAGATCGCAGTTTCGCTTATAAGCGAACGCCCGGAATTGTTTAACTGTGCCGTTTTTCTGAGCGCATGGGTAAATCCGACAGCAAAAACCGTCAGAAAGTATTGCGGTTTATCAGGCATATGTGCAAAAATGCTTCATATAAAACCGCTTGTGCGTTTTCAGGGCAAATACTGGAATTATACGGACAGACAGGCTGATTATATGGCGGAGTATTCAAAAAATATCACAGCCGAAGTTTATCGCTCATTTTTTGAACAAACGTTGGATTTAAAAAAGCTTCCGTCATATCAGACCGTACCGGTTCCGATGCTTGCTGTTTGCGGAAGCAACGAAGTAAAAGATATGAAAACTTCGCTTGATTTACTATCGAAAAATCCAAACTGCAAAACCGAAATTTTGAAAAATGCAGGTCATGATTTCCCGATGCGAAATGCTGAAAAACTCAACCGAATTCTTGATAACTTCTTTTCAAGGCATATATAGCGAAAAGGAGCAGAACCGCTTAATGTTCTGCTCCTTTTCGGTTTATTTACCTTTTGAAATCAGCGCAACATATTCTTCAAGGCACAAATTATGCTTTTTCATGTATTCGGCGTTTTTCTTTCCGACATACCGAAAATGCCACGGTTCATTGCCGATTCCGGTTATATCCTCCTTGCTTTCTTCATATCGCTGAACAAAGCCGTATTTCTGACAGTTTTCGTAAAACCATGCGTATTCTCCCTGACCTTTGAAATCCTCGCTTGAGCCGTCCTCTTTGTGAAAAATGGAAAGGTCAACGGCAAGTCCCGTGTGGTGTTCACTGCTTCCGGGTGTCTGGCAAAAGCGTTTGGCATAAGTGCTTCCGTATTGCAGAGTGATTTTTTTATATAGCTCGCTTTGCAGTTCAATGCTTCTGTAACCGCTGATGACATTCACCGTTTTCAGTCCCGTCGCTTTATAAAAATCGTCCATCATGTCGTTAAGCGGTTTCATGATTCTGCTGTCAACATAAACGGTCTTGTCTTTAACAAAATAGCTGCTTGTTTTTTCTTCATAAACCTGAACAAGTCCGTCGGTTCTGCCTCCGCCTTGATTTTTGCTGTTGACAACAACCAGCAGATCGGGAATGCCTTTTTCTTCGGTGTCACTGCTGATTGCCTTGGCTGAGGTTAATTCACCGATAAAAGCCGGCAGGCGGTCGGCTACGGCGAAAACAACACAGACTGCAAGGCAAATTGCCGCAAAATAAATCAGAATTTTAAGCGTTCTGTCTTTGCTTTTATTTTTATGTTTCATTTTATACCGTATCCTTTCCTGCTTCGTTTTTTGAAGCTTTGTTTTTATGAATACAGTATAGCTTTTATAAGAAACAAGTTCTTTAAGATTTACTTACGAACTGCGTAAAAAAATCTTAAAATTCCGTAATATTTTTGTAACTGCTTTTTGGTTATACATTCATTTTGGGATTATCCGTGCGGTTGAGAAGATAATCAACGGATACACCGTAAAAATCCGCAAGCTTAATTAAAATACTCGTGGGTATATCGTTTTCACCGGTTTCATATTTTGAATAACCCGTCTGGCTCATACCGAGATATTTTGCAACCTTAGTCTGATTCAGGTCCCTGTCTTCTCTGAGATTTCTGATTCTTTGATACATAATAAACCGTCTGCGGCATTTCATGTTTTGCCGCACCTTTCATATGTTGATTTCTTATGTATATAGAATAGGATAATCTGAAACAGGTTATTGACTTTTAACCTGTTTTAGGTTAAAATGTTGTCAAAAGGCTTTTAAAAGCTAAAAAACAGGAGGAATCAACATGAACAATCAACAAAAATCTCAATCAATCGCAAAACGCTTGGCGGCATTTTTTGCGGCAGTCTTAATGGTGTTTACGCTTGTGCCGTTTTCCATGTTTTCGGCTTCTGCCGCATCACTTGCCATTCCCGCTTCGGCAAAATATTACGGCGGACATATGTATTATGTGTATAAAAGTGATGTAACATGGAAAAAAGCCAAAAAGCTTTGTGAATCAAAAGGCGGACACCTTGCAACAATCACAAGCAAAGGCGAAAATGAATTTGTTAAAGAACTTGTTGAAGATAAAAATATCGGATCATGTTGGCTCGGTGCAACCGATGAAGCCAAAGAGGGAACATGGAAATGGGTAACAGGCGAAAAATTTAGTTATAAATGTTGGGATGATGGTGAGCCTAATAACGATTTTGGCGGAGAAAACTTTTTAGGAATATATATTGAAGGAAAATGGAATGATTTTCTAAATGATTCCCAAAGTATGAAAGGCTACGTCTGTGAATGGGAAGTCGGCAAGGCAAGCGGAATCAAGCAGGTTTCTGCTTCATCATCTTCCATCACAGTTTCATGGAAAGATAATGACCGAATTTCAAGTTTTATCATTTATTATTATGACACATCTGCAAAAAAATATATTAAATATAAAACCGTCACAAAAACTTCCATCACAATCAGCGGACTGAGCAGTGCAACAACCTATAAAATTGCAATCAGCTCCGTTTTCAAAAACAACGGAAAAACGCAGGTTGCGCCGAAAACAACCTTCAATGCCGTAACCAAGCCGGGCACAACAAAGAACCTGAAAATTGAAGACAAAATTTCGCTGACATGGTCAAAGGTCAAAGGTGCAGACGGATATGTGGTTTACCTTTATAACAGCGACACAAAAAAATGGGAAACATTTGATGTTGTTAAGAAAAACAGCTGCAAAATCGGCAAGAAATTGGGCAGTGCATCACAGCAGTATAAAGTCAGAGCCTATAAAAAATCAACCGACGGAACAAAGTTTTACGGCGGATATTCAAACACAGTAAAAAGATAATTAGGACAAAATAAAAACAACCGGCAGCCGCTGATTTTCAGCAGACTGCCGGTTGTTTTATAAAAGGATAAGGATTTTGTAAGCAATTAAACGGTTGCCGCAGGAACGGGATCGTTGAGCTTCATGAAGTCGATCTTTTCCATTTTTGTTCTGGGAAGAAGATCCATAACAACATATTTTCTCGGGCAGCCGTAGCCTTCAATGTTTGCAGCGCAGTAAGCCTTGAGGTCTTCAAGAGCCTTTTCTTTATCGGTTACGCTGTCTGCGAAGGAAACAACCAGCTTAACAAGCGGCTTTCCTGTTTCGTCATCATAGCCCTGAACGGCGCATACTTCGCTGATATAATCAAGCTTGTCAACAATTTCTTCAATGGTGCTCGGATAAATATTATAGCCGGCAATGATGATAATTCTCTTTTTGCGTCCTGAGAAATAGATGAAGCCGTCCTCGTCAAGATAGCCCATGTCACCGGTTCTGATCCACTGGGTGCCGTTTTCATCGGTATAAATTCCGTTGTCCGGCACAATACCGTCGGCAAGATAACCCTGCATAATCAGGTCGCCCGACAAAACGATTTCTCCGACTTCACCGACAGGAAGTTCCTTTGCATCATCGTCCCAGATTTCAACCGTAAGACCGGGAAGCGGATAGCCGACAGATTGAGATCTGTGGTGGTCATAGCAGTTGGTTGATGCACAGCCGCACATTTCCGTAAGACCGTAGCCTCTGCCGAGTCTTGCTTTTGCGCCGTGCTTGATCATTGCATTATTGAATCTTTCAATGCATGCGTCACTGACAATGTCACCGCCGGCAAAGCACATGGCAAGGTTTTTCAGTCCTTCGTTTTCAAAGTTGTCGCTGTCCATCATTTTCTGGAACATCTTCGGAACGCCCAGAATTTCAGTAACATTCAGTTTTCTGATCATTTCATTTGCCTGATGCGGATCAAATTTCGGGAAAAGAATCGGCTTATATGCGTTGCAAAGACCGTAGTGCATGGAGCCTGCAAGACCGTAAGCGTGGAAGCAGGGCAAGGCACAGATGCAATGAGCAGTCTTGTAATCGTGCGGCTGATCAAGAACATAATATTTATAAGCAAGTGAGTTGAAAGCATAGCTTGTAAGAATAACGGTTTTGCTCTTTCCGGTTGTTCCGCCGCCGTGAAGATAGAATGAAGTCTTTTTGCCTTCACCCTTAACGGTGGGAACAGGGGGAAGATCCATAGCCATAATGTCTTTGTATCTTGTTACATTAGGAAGATCGGGAACCTTAGCATTCTGCATTTCGTTATGAAGAGCATATTGATAAGCAATACCGTCGCAATAGTCCGAAGTTGAGCATACAACAACGGGAACGGGAAGCTTTTCAAGAAGCGGAGCAAACGGACCTGCCGCAATGTCAAGCATCATGATTCCCTTGGATTTTGTCAGCTGCAAAACTTCAACAAAAGCCTGAGGCGGAGTGAGCGGATGAACGTAGTTTGCGATAACGCCGAGCTTTGTAAGTGCATAAAGAGCAATAAAAGCATGTGCGCTTGTGGGAAGAAATACCGTGAAAACATCGCCCTTTTTGATTCCGATTGAAGTTAAGTAAGATGCGAATTTTTCAACATCGGCAATCATTTTGCTCATTTTTGTTTCGGAGTACTGATCGGCAACCGGAACAACAAAGGCATCGTAATCTCCGATGTCCTTGGAGATTCTGTCATAGCATTCCAGCATATATTCATAGCAGGATTGGTCTTCCGGTTGTCTGAGGTAGCGTTCTTTCGGGGGATTAAAGTCTTCAAATCTTGATGTTGCCATGTTTCATCATTCCTTTTCATTAGTTTTTTGTTACATGTAGGTTTGTCAATGATGTGTTACAAAATTAGAAAACTTCACCGGAGATGATAAAAGCCTTAATATAATCGGCAGGAGATTTCCAGTTAAGAGGACGCATAGGGAAATTGTTGTATTTTCTGTTGTGAACAGCAAGTTGCTTTTTGAAATCTTCAAACGAGTAAAAAGTATGCGTTGCATAGAAATATTCATTGTCTTTTCTGTGTGAACGTTCGACTTTACCGTTATGTCTTGGCGTGTATGGTTTGATCAGTTTGTGACGGATGCCACATTGTTCGAGGCGAGCCTCGAACAATGTGGGCGTCGGATTTT
>JBJFHW010000004.1:0-6805 GCA_051893965.1 Acutalibacteraceae bacterium | reverse complement strand
TTTATTTGCTTGTTTCGGAGTTTATCTTTTACACAAAATTTTATGGGGTGCCAAAGCAAGGTTTTATTTCCTTGTGAAAATTACACTACTCTCAAACATACCCTTCTTCTTCGTTAAGCTCAAAAGCGTTTTACTACCTTATGAAATTACACTACTCTCAAACCAGGTCGTTATAATACTTTATTTCATTATTGTTTTACTACCTTATGAAATTACACTACTCTCAAACCAGCATATGCCGCAACACCTGACGAAATCGGGTTTTACTACCTTATGAAATTACACTACTCTCAAACCTTGTTGGTAACTGATATTACATATATTTGTTTTACTACCTTATGAAATTACACTACTCTCAAACCGTGAGTTTAAGCATAAATCCGCTGAATGGTTTTACTACCTTATGAAATTACACTACTCTCAAACAGACGATTTGGTTGTAATGCCGCGCAAGAGTTTTACTACCTTATGAAATTACACTACTCTCAAACAAACTTAACCACAATCTGAAGTCCGGTTGTGTTTTACTACCTTATGAAATTACACTACTCTCAAACCACAAACAATCTGTAGTTTTTCTGTGCTTTGTTTTACTACCTTATGAAATTACACTACTCTCAAACTAGAAGCTCGTTGCCAACTATGTTTTTATGTTTTACTACCTTATGAAATTACACTACTCTCAAACACACCGCCGCCTGATAATTCGTCATCGGTGGTTTTACTACCTTATGAAATTACACTACTCTCAAACATTGGTTGTTGCGTTTGGCGCACTGTCAAGTTTTACTACCTTATGAAATTACACTACTCTCAAACTAACAGTAACGGCGAAGAGAAGAAATGCAGTTTTACTACCTTATGAAATTACACTACTCTCAAACGTTCATCTACAACATCATGAAATATCCCGGTTTTACTACCTTATGAAATTACACTACTCTCAAACTGCTCTTCTGTCACTCTGACCTGAAGTATAGTTTTACTACCTTATGAAATTACACTACTCTCAAACGTTACGGAACCTGTTATCTTGTCGATTGAGTTTTACTACCTTATGAAATTACACTACTCTCAAACTATGATTATCAGCTTTTACGATAAAGATTTGTTTTACTACCTTATGAAATTACACTACTCTCAAACATTAACTTTGTCGGAATGAACGGAAGAATGTTTTACTACCTTATGAAATTACACTACTCTCAAACGCAGTTTGTTGCTTCAACAGGATTTATTAGTTTTACTACCTTATGAAATTACACTACTCTCAAACTCTTTTCCACTCAAACCAATTGAAAACCAGTTTTACTACCTTATGAAATTACACTACTCTCAAACCCCTTTATTTCAATGTCGCTTGCAAAAGAGGTTTTACTACCTTATGAAATTACACTACTCTCAAACTGCATGCGATGCTTCCGGAGATAAAACCGGTTTTACTACCTTATGAAATTACACTACTCTCAAACCAAATTCTCTTTACTTCCTCAAAAGTAGGTTGTTTTACTACCTTATGAAATTACACTACTCTCAAACCTTGTATAGTATTCAAGTATTTCCTCAATCGTTTTACTACCTTATGAAATTACACTACTCTCAAACTCGGGTGCTGACTTTGCCGAATATCTTGAGTTTTACTACCTTATGAAATTACACTACTCTCAAACCTCAAATTTCAAATGAAAGCAAACGACAACCACTACAATTTGCCGGGTATCTCATAAAGCAGTTATATTATAACAGCATCACCTCATTTCTTCAACAATCTCACATAAATCTTCATCAATAATTATCAGTTTTTCTACTGATAACCGTTCAAAATCTGTTGTGCTTTCAACAACAAGAAGCCTAATTTGTCTGTCCGTTATTTCTTTGTAAAACACTTCGAGTTCAGCTGAACTGAAGTTCTGATGAAGTCCGATAATGACGAAACACTCAACAGTAGTATATTTTTTCATTAGAACGATATATTCATATACGGATTCCAACAAATTTGAAGAATCGGTAACCGGTCTTATGTTTTGCATTTTAAAAATATCCTGCAAAACAATTTCATCATTAAAAGAAAAGTCAAAATCAAATTCTTCCGCAACTCGCTCGATATAATCAGTTATTATCCGTTTCAGTTCAAAAGTTTCATGAAGCAGTTCATCATTGCAAAAATCCGCCATATCTTCATAAATCTTTTTTAAAAAAGATGATGAATAGGTAAGATTGTAACAGTCATAAATCAAGCATATGTTTTTCTTAAAAGATAAGGGCGTATAGTTCTTAGAAAAGATGAAATTTTCTTCTTCCGGTTCTCCTTGCAACAGTGCCTTTATAAGCTTTCGGAAAACCGCTTTGTTTTCAATAGAGAGCACATTGATATATTTTTCCGACAGAGCAATCGGCTCACTTAAAAAATCACACCCAAATCTCATAATATGACCAGCCTTTCATCAGTATCCAAAACATCTCTGTTTCCTTTTCCGCAAAGAATCATCATTTTTGAATACTGTTTTTCGGTAACTGTTAAAATTTGCACAAGACCTTTTTCGGGGCGTATTTTACCTACCTCACCGGCAATCTGCGTCACTTGTGTTGAATTAAGTGCAAGTTTTGAATATACCGATTCCTGCATCATCATAAAACCGCTTTTTATAAGCCGTCTTCTGAATTTTGAATATTCCCTACGATCTGCGGACGTAACGGTCGGCAGATCAAAAAATACGATCACTCTCATAAATCTATAACTCATATTTATACAGCTTTATTAATGATATGTCTCCCGATTCAATCGCTTCAAGAGCACTTTTGGTGTATATTTTTACGGTATTTAATAAGGTCTGGTGGCGGTCTTCAATCACCAATTCAACATTCAAAAGCATCTGAAGCTTTCTTTTTTCTTGCGTTGAGAAATCTTCAGGCGACAGCTTTTTCACAAATCCGTCAACAATCGGGCGAAACGGTTCCATCAGATCGCAGCTTAAATTAAAATGATTAAACCGGTTGCTGTGAAAAAGCCCGATTTGAGTTAAATAACCCGCACAGGCGATTTCACGGTTAACGCATGACAAAATCAAGCTATAGCCGTAATTCAGCGCGGCATTAACAGGGCAGTCCTGTGAGCGGGAAAAAGATTTTCCGAAAAGGGCATTAAAATATACCTTTGCTGCGTGTCCTTCTCTGTTTGTGGCATCGTTAAACTCCATCTCATCAATATATTGATATAACTGTTCGGCTTGGGACAGATTAAAATATTCCAGACACAATGCCTGATTTTTGATTTTTTCAGTCACTATCACCGTCCACACAGCCTGACGATAATCTTCTTTCCATTCAAACTGATTTCTGATGCTTAAAGAACTGTCATATCCGCCGTAATAAGGAATTAATTCTCCGTAAGGATTCATTTTTTCGTCGCAAAAAATCACTTTCACTTTTTGCTGCGACAGCTGACAAAGAAGCGCGGCGGTTATTGACGTACCGATGTTTTCAATAATCAATACAGAAATTTCACTTATATGTACCCTGACCGTGTTTTCGCTGTCTCTGACAACCATGTATCCAAGCCTTAAATCAAGCTTTGAAGGCTTTGTTACAACAACAGTACGCCACGCCATACCGATTGCTCCTTTTTACTTCATATTTATTAAATCAATTTCCTGTTCAAAAAGACCGGTTACGGACTGATTGATAAGCTTGCAGGATTTATATTTCGACTGAAGCTTATTGGAAATTGAAGTTACTCCGCTTTGACCGCTTCCGCCTATCAATTTTAAATCACCCGTAAGAACATTTGCATGTAAGATATTGAGAATCTGCATTAAAACATAACACTGATCGTGAAGAGAAAGATTTTCAAACCGACCTTTCCCGTCTTTTAATATCTTTAAAATTGCAGAAAACTTTACACCTAAAACAGTATTTTCAAGTTTCTCTGTTAAAGCATCATAGAGAGCAATGTTTTCTTCATACGAAATTTTGTCATGCTCTGTTATTGGCTTTTCTATTCTGAGTTCAGTACATTTTTTCAAGTATTCGGATATTTTCTTAATATACTTTTCAAAATCATAGGAAAGAACCAACTGCATAGCAGGTTTGCAAACAATTTGCATTCCTCCGTTACTCTTACTGCTTATATGCATTCTGAATCCGTCAATGCTGATAAGGGCACTGTATTTTACACAGGGAATAAGTATCTTCACGCTTTGGGCTTTCAGTTTCGCTTTCATAAAGCCTTCGGGATCTTTTCTGTAACTGCTTTCAATATACAAGTCAATCGGTTCAAAGCTTCGGACTGTTTTCCCTTTTTCATCAATATATTCCACGAATGCAAAATATGTTGAAGTTGCACGGTTATAGCCGCCGTATTTTTCTATATCGTTCAGCGGTCCGATACCCTTTATCGGCACCTGACCTTTTCCCTTTTTCAGAATATTCTGATCAAACAGTCCGCCCGTCTGCTTTGAAGAATATCTTGTAAAGCGAATATTGTTCTTTCGCATTGTACTTTTTACAATATCCATTGACTGATTGTTTTTTGCCGTCCATGCGCCGTCAATGTCATAATGAAACAGTGCATTTACGCTGACTTCTCCCTTTTGAAGCTGAGAAATGAAAAATCTGCTTGTGAACTTTGTATAATAAACATTGCCGGCAACAATATTAAGATAAGCGTCTTTCGCATGGTGGAAATCATTTATATCCCGGCTTTTCATAAAGTCATATTTTTGGCGAAAATCCGAAACAAGACCGGCTTTAACATAAACTATCTTGCTGTCATAACGCTTTTTCAGCAGCTCGGCAATTGCTTTTGTCGATTGCCTTGTTTCAACAAGCTGTCTTGCAATAAAACCTGAAAGCTCATCATCGGTAAGAGGTGTGTTTCTGATCAGTCTTTGATATTTTATATCGCTTATCAGACCGTTGTCTTTCAGACTGCGCCAAAAATCATGCCGATTTTTGCGAATATCTTCAGAAATAGGATAAACATTGTTCTTTTTTTCATTGATAACTTTCTTAACAAGCACACGGTTATCAAGGCTGTCATCTTTAATTTTCGACTGCGGATAAATATGATCAATATCATACAAATTGCGGTTGAATATATCTGCAACATCAATGGGATCTCCGGTATACATACATCTGCCCTTTTGGGTATAGTAAAGATAAAGGGCGTCCCGGCGAAATTCCTGTTCATCAGTTGCCGCAAGTTGCTCATAAAGTTCACGGTTATCTTTTTTGATCGTATCATAGCCGGCAAGCAATTTTTTCTTTCTTGTTTCTTTGCGGCTCTTTTTTTCATCTGCGCCTCTTGCCATTTCAATAAAAATCTTTGCAGGCTCTTTGCCGATGATTTTTACTATTTCTTCAACGATAAGCATTGACTGATAAATCGGTCTTTTTGTTTTCGGAGAAACATAAAGCTGTTCAACCTCTTCTTTTAAGCTACTGAAAGTGTTGTTCCCATTTTCTTTTTGTATTGCCTCAAGAAAGCTGAAATGATTGCTTAAAAGCTGCATCAGATTGTTATTCGTGTTCCACATAAAACCGATTATCGTATCTGCCTGACCGGTTTGTTTGTTTGCACCCAAAAGAGAATTCAAGAATTTCATTGATAATTTTCCCCAACCGGTATATTTGAACTTTGAAAGGCAATCGATGTCATCTGCGCTTAATTTATCGGAATAAAGCTGTGAAAGTCTCTTTTTTAACAATCGCTTGTCATCGGAAAAAATGGTTATTATGCGGACGGCATTTTCTTTTTCCTCATCGGTCAGATCAAAGTTTTTAAGCTCTATAACAGGTTTCAAGCTGCTTTTAAAATCACCGTCAATACCGCTGACAACCGGCTGACCTAAACCCATCGCTTTCAGATAATTTTTCAGCGCTTTTTGCGTTACCTTTGCTCTTTTTTCAAACAAATCGGTATAAATCCGCTTCTTTAATTCAACGCTTATGGGCTGTTCGTCCAGACGAAGATTATTCAGTTCGTTTAAAACCGTAAATTTACAGTAAACCGGTGAATTTTTTGCAAGAACATCTTCTCTTAGCAGATAGGTGCATTTACTTGTTAAGTTTTCAATGAATTTTTCGGCGCTTTTATCCACATCCACAACTTTTTCAAAATTCCACGGATAAATTTTTTCATCGGTTCTGATTATCCAGCTTTTATCACTGTGTGAGTTTAACGGACCCACATAATACGGAATTCTGAAATACAGAATATCTTTTATTTTGTCGCTGATTGTTTTCCCGTCGGTCATTTCTTTGAGAAACGGTAAATAACTTTCTGCATTTTTGAGAATTGCCGAAAGCTCCGCTCTTGTAAGCTGTATGGGAATAACGCTGTTATCTTTGCTTACAATTTTCGGCATAAAATCAGATAGTTCAAAAATATGTTTATACATTTGCTCATATTTGTTGTCGGCAGGTTCTTTCGGAAGCTGTTTTTTCAAAAAATCTATAAATTCTTCCTGTGAGCATTTTTTCTCAACCTTTCCTTTTGAAGAATGACCCGAATAGGCAGTATAGTTACATACTCCTGCTTTGTTCTCACTGAAAATAAGATGTTTCTTTTCAGGCAGGTATGTGTTTACATAAACTTTGAGGTCTTTTAAATCGGAACGATGTCTTTCATAAAGTTTGCACTTTGCAAAAGAAAGATAAGTACAACCGTCAAGAACATCGGCTAAAAGCGCCCAGTCATATATTGCTTTAAGCTTTTCAATCAGCTCAAAGCCATCTCCGAATACCGACATATATTTTAATTCGTTTTCATCATAGCCCGAAGAAAATGTAATCTTTTTCGCTTCGG
>JBJFHW010000003.1:0-6866 GCA_051893965.1 Acutalibacteraceae bacterium | reverse complement strand
AAAATATATTTCACCCGACAGACAGATTGACGCTTCAACCTGTGTTTTCCCTGAATATACATGGTTTATTAAAAATGCAATGCATGACGACTGGTCAAAAGAAGAAGACAACATCATTATGCATGTCTGTGACAGTGATGAAAGAGTAACGGTTGACAACCTTGAGGGAAGACCTCAGTTTTTGGTTTATGATAAAGAAAATGATACTGTTTATCCGATGACGGAGGACAACTGCAACACCGAAAGCTATGAAGTGGACGCAAAGGGCAAAAATGTATATCTCAATATGCTCACTTCCCTTTTCAAATGGATCAAAGCGGCTTTTGAATATATATACAGCCTGATTAACAAATAAATAGCCGTGACAAACAACTGCGTAAGTTAAACGCTTGCGCAGTTGTTTTTTCTTTTGTATTGCGTGTTATGAGATAAAATTTGTTAGTATCCGACTGATATACCGATATTACGCTTTTTAAGATTGACAGCAGTTGAAGCTTTTGATACAATACATAATACAATAATGAAATTTCAATCTTTTATTATCTGACCGATCTTTATAAAACGGAGTTAAATATGGAAAAGAAAAAGCTTGACAGAAAAACGCTGAAATATTATGCAAAAATGGCGGCGGAAAGCTATGTTGATGACCCTGTTCATGTTTATGCAACAAAAAATGTAAAGCTGAGAAAAAAGTTTCTTTATCATTTCATGCTTGAACGGTTTTCTTCTTCAAGCGGAACCGACTATATTTATGAAGATGAAGAAAAAAGAGGGCTTTGCATTTTCAGAGACGCACATGATAATTACACGGTTTTTGACTTTATGAAATGTCCGAACTGGGTGTTTCTTTGCGTCTATTTTGTTTCCACAATCAAAACGCTCAAAGCATTCAGCCATCTTGACACAAGTATTTTTGAAAAGAACACGCTTTTAATTGAGCCGGTCTTTGTCGGCAAGGAATTTCAGCATCAGGGCATTGCAACAAAGCTTATTAAACAAGGCCTTGAAGATCTGGTGCCTCTGGGGTATAAAATCGGTCTTGAAACACAAAATCCGGATAATGTTGCGTTTTATGAAAAGCTTGGCTTCAAGACAGTGGGATATAAATTTTTTAAAAGTGAAAAAATTCATAATTACTATATGGTTTATCAAGAAAAATAAAAACAAATGTTATTCTGAATAATACAAAGAAAAGAGGAAGTACTATGCAATATCGTGATTTTGGTAAAACCGGAGAAAAGGTTTCTGCTCTCGGCTTCGGCTGTATGCGTCTGCCGACTCTGAACAACCGCAAACACACGATTGACGAAAAAGAAGCTGTTCGCATTATCAGAAACGGCATTGACAACGGTATCAATTACATAGACACTGCGTTTTTCTATCACGCTGGAAAAAGCGAAAGCCTTGTCGGTAAAGCGCTTGCCGACGGTTACAGAGACAAAGTTCTGCTTGCCACAAAGTCACCGTTCGGCGGCTTTAAATTCGGCTTTGAGTTTGATAAAATATTGAACACACAGTTAAAAAGGCTTCAGACAGACCATATTGATATGTATCTGCTTCATGCGGCTAATCTTAAATCATGGAAAAATTCTGCGCTGAGATTCGATTTGCTTTCAAAAATGGAAAAGGCGCGTGCAGCCGGCAAAATCAGATACATCGGCTTTTCGTTCCATGACGATTACGAAGCTTTTGAAACAATTCTCAACGGCTATGACGGCTGGGATTTTTGCCAGATTCAGTATAATTATGTCAACACCGACTATCAGGCAGGCACAAAAGGACTTGAAGCGGCGGCAAAAAAAGGGCTCGGCGTAATTGTTATGGAACCGCTTCTCGGCGGAAAGCTTGCTTTGCCGACCGAGAACCTTGCCAAAACACTGCCGCAAGGTGTCAGCCCGGTTCAGGCGGCTCTGGATTTCATCTGGGACAAACCGGAAGTCAGCCTTTTGTTAAGCGGCATGAGCAATGCGCAGCAGGTCAGCGACAATCTGAAATATGCAGACGAAAGCCGAATCGGAAAACTCACGGATGAACAAAAGCTTTGCTACATAAAAGCAAAAAAAGTGTTTGAAACATCGGCCCGCATCAACTGTACGCATTGTGAATACTGTATTCCCTGCCCCAAAGGCGTTGAAATTCCGGAAATTTTTGCTCAGTATAACAAAAGCGTGCAGGATCCGGACGCCGCTAAAAAAGCTTATAAAAAAATCAAGGGCAATGCATCAAAATGCATCGGCTGCGGAAAATGTGAACAAAAATGCCCGCAGCAGCTTCCGATCCGTCAAAAATTAAAAGAAGCAGACGCCTTTTTCAAGGGTGAATAAGAAAGGAAAGAAATGAGCACAACCATGCAAAAAAATGCCGGACAGACTTCTGCTTTTTCGGTACGAACCGTTACCGTTTCGGCAATTGTTTGTTCGCTTTCAATTGTTTTTCCGCAGTTGTTTCATATCATCGGCGGCAATGCCATGGGAAATATGTTTCTGCCCATGCATCTGCCGGTAATGATCGGCGGTTTTCTTCTCAATCCAGCGGCTGCCATGATTTGCGGCATTCTGTCTCCCCTGCTGAGCTTTTTTATCAGCGGTATGCCGCCGTTTCCGAGACTGATCTTTATGATGTTCGAGCTTGGCGCCTACGGCTTTATTACATCTTTTTCGGCACAGAAACTGCATTTGCCCGTATTTTTGAATTTGCCGCTGACATGGATCGGCGGACGATTGATTTATTTTGTTTCTGCGGCTTTTGCACTGCATGTTTTAGGTCTGGAAATTCAGGGTATGCCAAGTGCATGGGCGGCAGTCTGGACAGCAATAACAACCGGTTTTCCCGGTATAATTTTACAGGCGGTAACAGTTCCCATTCTGGTTGCCGCACTGAAAAAAGCGAGGTTGATTTCGTATGCGCCGAGATTTGGAAAGCTGTAAAGAGATTCTGCAAAGCGAAGATTTCACTTGCGTTATTTTGCAAAACGGCAACTTTTTAAAAACCAAAGAGCGCGGAATCAGACCATTTATAAAGCTTATTGAAGACGACGAAAATTTAAAAGACTGCGCTGCGGCTGACAAGGTTGTCGGACGAGCCGCCGCTTTGCTTATGCAAAAAGTCGGACTTCGTTCCGTATATGCCGCCGTGCTCAGTGAGCCTGCCGAAGAAATCCTCAAAAATGCAGGAATATATTATGAATATGAAAGGCTTGTGCCGCGTATTCAAAACCGAAAAGGTGACGGGCTCTGCCCGATGGAAAGCGCTGTAATTGACATAAACGACGCGGACGAGGCTTATACAATTTTGCGCTCTAAAATTAAAAATTCAAGCAGTAAACAAAAAATATGATATAAGAAATATATAATGTTTTGTTAGGAATAAAAGATGAGAAGAAAGCTTTATGAAATAATTTCAAATTCTAATGACAACAGCAAATGGTGTTTCTGGTTCAATATTTTTATGATAATTGTAATAGTTTTAAGTTTTATACCATTGGCGATAAAAGAACAGAACCCTTTTATAAATATTTTAGATAAAATTTGTGCTGTTATATTTATTATCGACTATATTATTAGGTGGATAACAGCCGACTATAAATACAAAAACCATAACATAATTTCATTTTTGCGTTATCCTTTTTCGATAATGGCAATTATTGATCTAATTTCAATTTTACCGTCACTTTCGTTAATTAACCAAAGTTTTAAACTGCTTCGTCTTATGCGCATGTTCCGCGCTTTGAGAGTTTTCCGTACATTCAAGTTGTTTCGTTATTCTAAAAACATAACAATTATTGTAAATGTTTTCAAACGCCAAAAACATGCTTTAGGTTATGTGATGGTTTTAGCTGTTGCCTATATTCTAATATCGGCACTTATAATATTTAATGTTGAGCCAAACACATTCAATTCGTTTTTTGACGCAGTTTATTGGGCAACAGTATCGTTGACAACAATAGGATATGGTGATATATATCCGGTAAGCACTATCGGAAGAATCATAACGATGATTTCTTCACTTTTCGGTGTTGCAATTATTGCTCTGCCGGCTGGTATTATAACAACGGGATATATGGAAGAACTAAATGACTTATCAAAAAATCAAAGCGAATCAAAGCATAGTGAAAAGAATATGCTTGACGATGACAATACAAACGCAGATTAATATAAATAACCTATCTATATAAAGTGTTTTTCGTTTAGTCAGGCAAATCACAATATTTTATAAATGCAATATTAATATTTTGACAATCATTTAAAATTTCGGAGTGAACAAAAATGAAGAAACCAAACAACAAATCAAAAAAGAAAATTGCAGTCATTACCCTTTCGGTTCTTGCAGCAATCATTATAATTTTGGCAGGTGTTATTATGTCGGGTAAAACGCTTAAAATCACAGTTTCCGATAACGAGATTGACGATTTTTACGGTTGGGGCACCTCGGCGTGTTGGTGGAGCCAGATGGTTGAAAACGAAGAGACACGCAAAGATCTTGCCAAAAAGCTTTACAGCAAAGACGGTCTCGGACTGAACATCTACCGCTACAACATCGGCGGCGGCGTCAATCCCGAGCATAACAGAGTCACAAATAACTGGCGTAACACCGAAAGCTTTTATTATTACAACGAAAAGACAAAAAAATTTGAATATGATTTCAGCCGTGATAAAAATGCGCAGGATTTTCTTTTTGAATCGCTGAAATACGGTTGCATTGATACAGTTGTGCTTTTTGCAAACAGTCCGCATTATTCCATGACAATTACCGGTGAAGCAAGCGGCAGCAATGAGGATAACGACACCACCAATCTTGCAAAAGAACAGTATCAGAATTATGTGGATTACTTTTTGGACATAACCGAATACTTCATCAAAAAGGGTGTGCCGGTAAAATTCATTTCACCGATCAATGAGCCACAGTGGGGCTGGGGTGGCGACGGCGTACATCAGGAGGGGTGTCACTATGAACCCGATGAAGTTTATGCGCTTTTGAAACTGTTTTCTGAAGGTATCAAGGAACGAAAGCTTGATGTTAAACTTTCCTGTCCCGAAAGCGGAAACATCGGCGACACAACCAAGGGATATTTTGATTCAATATCCGGTGACAAAGAGCTTTTTGACACGGTAGGCTCCCTTTGCTATCACAGCTACGGCTCAGACACGAGACTTTTCAACAAGATTAAATTCGGTTCATGGCTTAAAAAAGAACCTTACAGCGAAACAAGAATTGACATGAGCGAATGGTGTGAGCTTCCCTGCAAAACAAGCGTTGACAACATAAAAAGCGCTGTCACAATGGCAAGGGTTATTGCAAACGACATTGACTGCACAAACGCAAACAGCTGGTCAAGCTGGGTTGCTGTCAATCAGATTGGTGTCGGCGACGACGGACTGAATTATTCGGACGGTTTGTTCTATGCCAAAGACGATTTCAGCAAATATGAAACCGCTGAAAGGTATTATGCACTCGCCCACTTTTCAAAGTTTGTTCCGGCCGGCTCAAAGATTCTTGAGGTCAGCGCAAACTTCCCCTCATACATCACCAATCTTCAGGGGCTCAGTGAAGAAAATCAATATCTTGAAACTTCTTTCTGCGCATTCAAAACGCCTGACGGAAAAACCGTTCTTATTCTTGTCAACGAGGGCGATGACAAAGAAGTGATGCTTTCAGCGCCCGGTGAAACCATGACGGTTTACACAACCGACAGTGAAGTGAAACTGAAAGAGACATACAGCGGTGCAAAGACCGACAGTATAGAGCTTAAAAAAGACAGCATAAACACGGTTGTGTTTGAATAATAATGCAACAATCCCCGCATCATGTAAAACTGCATAATGCGGGGATTCATATTTTTTATACGGTTTACAGCACATCAAATATTTTCCAGGAAACAACGATTACGCCTTTTTGCTTTGCCCGTTCCAGCAGACAACCGCTTTTCAGTATCTGATATTCAAAAACTCTTTTTTGCCATTCACCCTGATTTTGGCTTTCTTCAATCGGCAGTGCCGGATGCAAAAACATTTCCGTAACGCCGTCAATACAATGGTCAACCGCATCAAGATAATATTTTTCCAGCGTGTTATAATCTTTAATTCTGCTCATTGACCACGGATTGGAAACAAGATCGTCAAGCATTTTCACGCCTCTTTTCTGACCTGCGTGAACAATCATTGACTGATATTTTTTTGCAATTCCCGGAACGGATCTTCCGAGCTGTCTTTCAAGAAATCCGCTTGTTTTCGGGAATCTGTACGGCAAACTATGTTGCGCACAAAAATCAAAAGCATCAAGATAAAACCGTCTGCCGTTTATTCCGTAAAGCGTTGCGCAGTGATTGTCTGCATGGTCAACGGTACCGCCGTTTTCGGTGATAAATCTGTACTGACATTCAAGCTCATTTCTAACATCTTTTCTGGCGGTTTTGAAAATCAACTCTTTCTGATTATGGGGCAAGCCGTTTTTGAACGAATCGGCGTCTGAAAGACTTTGCCATTTTTTATCCTCATAGTCCGAATTGATTGTCAGATGAACACCGACATCGATATTGTTTTCATTTGAAAAATCCACGGCTTGCTTGGCTTTTGGCGCAACCGTTAAAACAGACGTTGAAGTAATCAGCTGATTTTTTAACAGCTCCTCGATTGCAGCATTTTGCTGTTCATTATAGCCGAAATCATCAGCATTGATTATCAAGTATTTACTCATTTTTTGACGCTCCTGTATTTTAATCAGAAAGAAATGAAGCTTTGCGGCTTAAAACAAACCGGCAGATCAATATTCATATAAAAAATGAGTGTTCATAAGTACTTTATGAACACTCGATATGGTCGGAGTGACGGGACTTGAACCCATGGCCTCTTGGTCCCGAACCAAGCGCG
>JBJFHW010000002.1:0-1529 GCA_051893965.1 Acutalibacteraceae bacterium | reverse complement strand
TCAAGCGGCGCACTTGAAATGAAAGTCTGCTATCGTCCCGTCAGAGCGGCACACCTTGAAAAAGGTCTGTTTGAGCTGAAAAACACAAGATGCTTTAAGGATACATCGGACATCAGAATCACTTATTGCGTTGTGAAAAACGGGAAAGAATGTGAAAGCGGAGAAATCAAAACGGTACTCAAGCCGCTTGAGAAACAAAGCGTTGAAATCGAATCTGCCGTACTTAAAGATGCAAAGGAAGATGTTTTCGTAAACTTCCGCTATGAAAACGCCGTCACAGGCGAAGAAATTGCCGCAGAACAAGTTGTCATTTCACAGCAAAGCGCAGAAAAGTCCGTAATGCAGGCCTGCGCCGGAATATCCGAAAACGGCGAAAGCATTGTTGTTAATTTTGAAAACGGCAAAGCGGTTTTCAATAAGAAAAAAGGCCTTGTTTCGCTTTCCAAAAACGGTGTGGAATATTTAAATCAAAATCCGCTCGATAAAATGCACGGCTTTGTTCCGCACATTTACAGAGGCAGGCTCGACAATGACCAATATATGATGATTTACTGGAAAGTGATCGGTCTTGCCGAAGCCGAACCGGTTCTGCGCTCATGCAAAACGGTGAATGTTGACGGCGCAAAGAAAATCCGCACAAGCTTTGATTTTGTGACAAGGGGCATCTTTGTGCTTGCTCATTCCAATGTTGATTATTTCTTCGGCAAAGACGGTGAAATTCAGATTACCGCAAGCCTTCAGAAAATCTGCCCGATGACGGCGCAGCTTCCGCGCTTCGGTGTTCACGCAGAACTGCCGGCGGGATTTGAAGCGGTTGAATATTACGGCAGAGGACCTTTAGAAAACTATTCCGATTTCAAAGAGCACGCACCGCTCGGCGTTTATGAAACAAGCGTCAAGGGCATGGCGCACAAATACATCAAGCCGCAGGATTCGGGCAACAGAGGCGATGTCCGATACGCCGAAATCGGAAGCAAAAACGCCAAAATCAAGTTCTCGGCTGTCGGCAAATTCTTCAGCTTCAACGCCAATCACTTCACGCTCGGACAGCTGAAAAAGGCAAAGCACATTGAAGATTTGCCCGACACCGACACAACCTTTGCGGCCATTGACGGTTTTGTCAGAGGCACAGGCTCGGGAAGCTGCGGTCCGATTCCGTCAAAGGAGCATCTGATAAAATTCGGCTACACAAATGCGTTGAAATACACATTTAAAATCAAATTATAATAAGAGGGATTGGGATAAATTTATGAAAAAGAAAATCACTTTATCGGTTATTGCAGTCATTTTATGCGTAGCTTTGCTCGTTTGCGGTCTTGTTCTTTCAGATGACGGCTTTTCCGCTCTGGAAAGCCCGCAAAACGCTGAAAACCTTGCAAGCGAAATTGAAAGCGCCGTCAGCTCAAAAGGCAGCAACACTTCAAAGCTTTTCGATTCCGATTACAAAACCGCATGGAAAGCTTCGGGAAAAACAGATTCTATTGAAATTACGTTTCGTTCACCGCAGACTTTCAACACAATCATTCTCA
>JBJFHW010000001.1:0-1546 GCA_051893965.1 Acutalibacteraceae bacterium | reverse complement strand
TTCACTTGTGCTTAAAACTGAAAGCTCAACGCTGTTCATCGCTTTTCGCACATCACCGCCGCAGGCATAGGCAATGTGTTCACAGACGCCGTTTTCTTTTTCGATTGTTACGCCTTTTTCTTCTTCCAGAAAAGAAAACGCTCTTTCAACTGCCGGAATGATGTCTTGCGGCGTGACCTGTTTGAATTCAAAAACCGTTGAACGGCTTAAAATGGCATTATGTATATAGAAATACGGATTTTCGGTTGTTGAAGCGATAAGGGTGATTTCGCCTTTTTCAATATAATCAAGAAGAGTCTGCTGCTGCTTTTTTGTGAAATACTGGATTTCATCAAGATAAAGCAAAATTCCGTTCGGGGCAGCAAAGGTGTCAAGTTCGCTGACGATTGCCTTGATGTCGGCCGTTGAAGCAGAGGTTCCGTTCAGCTTGTGAAACTTTCTTTTTGTTGATTTTGCAATGATGGAAGCAAGTGTTGTTTTTCCCACGCCCGACGGGCCATAAAAAACAAGGTTCGGAAGTTCTCCGGATTCAATGATGTTTCTGAGCGCTTTTCCTTTTTCAAGCAAATGGCGCTGACCGACCATTTCGTCAATTGTTTTCGGTCTGATTCTGTCTGCAAGAGGTGCTTTCAAGCCCATTCCCTCCGTTGTTTTTAAAATTCAAAAACATATTACCATAAAAGGATAAATAAGTAAATTGAAAAAATCAAAAAAGCAAAGATAATTCAGGCAGAACTTCATTATTTTTTATCGTTTTTCACTTCGCAGTGAAGTGAATAATATAATTGTAAAGACCGTTTTCATTCTTCTTTTTTTAAATCCGGAATTCTGATCTTTTAAACGATTTGTCAAAATTAACTCAAAACATAAAACTATTTTTGTGGGTTTCTCCGAAATATCAAAAAACTCTTTCCTTTTACAGTTTTTGGTGCTATAATACACAAGGTTAGAATGAAATAGTGCACTTACGGCACGGTAAAAAGGCGAAAATTTGTTCTGTTTGGCTTTTTTCGCGTACATATTGGAAATTAATTTTTCCGGTAGAAGCAGGCTCTGAGACAAGGTGTGATGATTAGGGCTTGCTTTGCAGTCGGCTTTCGACTCATCTTGAGGGAGTTTTCCCGCTCAGGTCAAGACGGAAAGAGGAGATATTTTTGGAAAAGCTTGTTATCCACGGCGGTAACAGATTATCGGGCGAAGTTGAAATCAGCGGGGCCAAAAACGCCGCTGTTGCAATCATTCCCGCAACACTTCTTGCCCAGGATGTCTGCCGTATTGAAAATATACCGCATATAAGCGACGTCACCTGTATGATCAAAATTTTAAACAATATGGGTGCAGGCGTGAAGCTTATCAATAAACACACAATCGAAATTGACACAAGAACCGTCAATTCCTATATAGTTCCCCATGAAATGACAAAAAAGCTTCGTGCGTCCTATTACCTTATCGGTGCGCTTTTAGGTCGTTTCTGCAGAGCAAAAGTTGCGCTTCCGGGCGGCTGTAATTTCGGTGTCAGACCGATTGATCTTCATATCAAAGGCTT